>NZ_JBBIAR010000150.1:0-2566 GCF_054185165.1 Bradyrhizobium sp. UFLA05-109
GTGCTGCCATGCGGGCAGTCCACGCCGGGCTCAACCTCTCCCTTGCGAGTGAAACCGGGACGTCCGCCATAACGGAATGCATATTCATAGGCGCTCACTACATAGCCGCGGGTCCAGGGCGCTGCCGTGGCGGGCAGTACGGTGCCGCCGGTCACGGCTAAAACTACCATGCAAGCCATCAGATCTTTTTTTAGAACCATCACATTCACCTCCCAACGGCAGGACTCAGGAAACAACCACTGTTCCAACCATTCCCATCGCTTCATGCATTTTGCAGATATATTTGTAGGTACCCTTGACCGTGAATGTGTGGCTGAAGGTGGCGTCTTCCTCCATATTGCCGGAATCGAATGGCGCCACGCCTGTTGGCAGCGCGACATCAGAAGCCGTGGCCGCCTGGGTGGGATCGAAGGTAACGGTGTGCGTGATGACGCCCGGATTGGTCCACTTCACCGTGTCGCCCACACTGATATTGACGGTCGCGGGCACGAACGCGCCTTTGGGACTGTTCTTCATGGAAACATCAACGGTCTTGCCTTGAGCCAGTGCGGGTGAGGCAGCAAAGACACCCAGACTCGCGAGCATTTCCGTAAAAGCACGACGATGAATCTTCACTGGCATTCCTTGCGATTATTCCGGCGGAGAGACTTGGTTGATCAGGAGGTCGGATAGCGCTCGGGCCTCGAAAGCCAGCGGATCGGCGTCGTCCATCTGACCCTCGTGGAGGATGATGTCGGCGCTAACCTCGAAGTCCGCGATGCTTTTGGGATCATCGGTGATGAAAGCTGTAGCCGCGAAAGGACTCCAGGCCTTCCAGGCTGGAGAGCCGCTGGTCTTGTAGCGCCAGACCGGGCGGAAATACTCCATGCGGAAACTGTAGCGCAGGCCGGCGGGATCGCGTTTGGGCACGGGCGCCGTGTCACCTTTCGAGCGGGATTCAACAAGAGTGAACCAGCTCGCCTTCTTCTCCATGGTCAGTTCCGCGGCACGATAGGCGAGATATCTCTCGATATCGCCTTGGGTGGTGAACTTGTGGGCGGCCACGACCAGGTGAAACCGGTCGGCGTCCGTTTTTGTCGCTGTGAACACACCCGGCTTGGCGGGCGGCACCATGGGGAGATTGTCGGAGGAAGCCTGGGCGGGCTTGGCCGGCGCTGGCGTCAAAGCCGGGGTGGCCGTCGGATCGGCTGCCAAACCGATTCCGGCCGAGGCGCAAAGCGCAGCGAGGGCCAATCCGGTAACAATACTGCGTATCATTCGTCCCTGCCTTGTCTTGGATCCTAGAAATAGAAGCCGATCGACACCGCGTACACGATGGCGGTAGCGGCGACCGCGCCGATTACAAATCGCCAGAAGGGCGCGCCCTGCATTTCCGTTTCGGCAGCTCTGCCAACATCGCCTGCGTCAACCCGGCGCTTGCCGTGGATCATAGGGCCAATGAGATTCCGGCGTTTGCAGAGAAAGTAGAAGATCACCGCAGTCAGATGCAGCACGATGACCCATAGGAGGATCTTGAACCAATGGTAGTGGAGATGCGCGAGATGGCGGCCCTGCTTGAAGGTGATGTAGCTCGACAGGGGTCCCGAATAGAGCCCGTCCACATCGACCGCAAACAGGCCAAGGATGACCACCGCCAGGACCAAGCCCAGCATCACAACAATACTAATCGCTCCCAGTGCATTGTGGCCATGGCTCTGGGGCACATCGCGCCGGTGCAGCGTTCTGGCATAGTCGAGAATGGCTTTGGGGCCCCGCACGAAATTGACGAACCGGGCGGTCGAGGAGCCGACCACCCCCCAATAGAGACGCATCAGCACGATCCAGAGGATCGCGTAGCCGCTCCACAGGTGATATTCGAGTTCATTGTTGATGCCAGTCCACCAGCATACGCTGATCCCAATCACCAGCAGCCAGTGCATGGCCCGCACCGGCAGGTCCCAGACTTCGAGGTCCGTTGTGTCGGCGAGCGCCGCTTCCATCCGGCCGGCCTCAGGCGAGGTCATGGAATTCCTAGTCTTCATCGTAGTCGGGCGAACGATAGCGGTCATGGCAGGCCTTACAGGCCTTGCCCATCGCTTCCACCTGCGCCTTCAGGGCGTTCGCGTCCTTGCTAACCGCAACCTGATTCAGCTTGGATGCTTCGACCTCCGCTACTTTGCCCAACGTTACGAAGTCATCGTTGTTCTGCCAGATTGCCGAGAGCGCATATGTCTTGGCTCCAGAATCGGGGCCGCTGCCCTTGGGAAACCACTTCAGCAGGTAGCCGCTGCGATCCTTGATCGTCTGAGCGTTAGGCACGACCGTATTGTCCCAATCAATGGTTCGCTTCTTCAGCTCGTCACTAATCGCCTTGAGCGCACCTCCCATGTCTCGGTACTTGTCCTGGCGAGACTTGATCTGAGCGACTTCTGCCGGACCGGCAGTAGCCTCCAACATAGCAACACCAATTGCCACACACGCTGCTGCGGCGACAAAACGAAAGCTCAACACAGGCATACGAACAAACGCCCCCAATCGCTGCGACGGTCCACTCGTGATGGATGAACGGATACGACTATGTGAGCAG
>NZ_JBBIAR010000151.1:0-2373 GCF_054185165.1 Bradyrhizobium sp. UFLA05-109
TGTGCTTCCAATCCGAACACGAACTGATTGGTTTGCCAGCGATACCCGATCTGTCCGCCGACAAGGCCTCCGGAGCGAGTAGCGCAACCACCTGCGACTGTTCCAAAAATGTCAGTGACGAAGTCCACGCAGCCGCGGCTTTGGCCCCATCCGCCGTTGGCGCCGATGTAAAAGCCAGTCCAATCGTAAATCGTGACTACGGGCGCGGGGGGCGCCTTGGTGTAAGGTTTCGCAGCCAGATCGGCCGCCGAGGCGGGAGCGGTCGCGCCCACCACCAACACGGCCGCGGTACTCAGTAGGAACTTCTTCATTGTGATTGCTCCCATCCCGTCGTTTCGCCTGAAGCGACCGCCAGAACTTTTTTGAAGAAACCCCGCCCGACCGCAAACCTAGTCGACTTAGCGCGGATGCGATGTATCCCGAAGGCAACACTTAGGATTTTCAATCTTTGCTAGAACGGAATACCGGCAGCAAGGTGAAAGCTCGCATACGACAATTATCCTGACCAATAGATTTGTGGGGAGGCACGAAGGTAGGTCGCGAGCCGCGGAACTGAAACCCTCGGTTCTGCATTCCTAAACCTGCTTGCGCAGCTGAGGATGTCGAACTTCGTGTCGTGAACAAACCGATGATCGAAACAGACGCTGAACGTGAATTCCTACTAAGTCAGCTTTCGCCAGAAGATCGGGACCGTGTCGAGAATTTTTCACAAGCTCATGACCCGAGCGCAGCACGCGCAATTGAGATGCTGGGTATCGGGCAAGCAGACTTTGGCTCCGAAAGACTCATCACCGAGACTACCGAGGAGCGCGACTTTTTGCTCAGCCAGTTTGTCCCTGCGAGACCGCGCGCTAGTTGAAGAGGCTCTTGCCGCAGCCCCCGGACGGACCGTCGGTCAGTGCATCGAGCAGATGCGGCCCGATGGCAAACTCTGAAGCTCCGCTTTCGCCCTCACCGAAGCTACCAGTGGCACAAGGTACACTTTCTGACGCCTCAGCCTGTGCTTTATTGGCGTCGCGCACTTTGCCGGTTTCCTAGCCCCCAACCCCCTATCGGCGGACGTGCGTATGACCCCGGCGCAGCCCACACAACTGCGCCGGGGCCCCAATGTGTCGATGGGTTGTTCAAGCGCTCTGAGCGACGCGCCCTTGGCTTTGACGGCGCGGACAATGTCCTCGCGAGACATGCAGAACGGCCTCTACGCCACGTTGCTGCTTGCGTGATATGCGTCACATAAGCTCGCGCGGGCCTCTCCTACTCTCTCCTCACGCCCAAACGGGAGACATGTACATGCGCAAGATCATTCTGGTTGCCGCCATGGTTCTGGCCTCCGCGTCTGCTCAGGCCGAGGGTTCGCGCAGCCTGACGCTCGCTTCGGCTGATGATCCGGGCGCGCAGCAGGCCACGACGACCACGGCGTCGCCGCAGGCCTCCAAGCCCACCGAAGCGCCGAAATATGTCGACCGGCCCGCGGCCGTGTCCACGACACCGACGACCACGACGACCACAAGCTCAACGCCCGCAACGACGCAGACGCCAGCAGTCCCGACCAAGACCACGGCGAAGACCGACAAACCGAAGCGCACGCCTTACTGGACCGAAGGCCGCATCATCAGCGAGCTTCATCGCCACGGGATCTATTGGTAATCCAAAAAACGATGATGGCCGGGAAGCCCGGCCATCATGAACTGTCGAAGCGTGGTGGTCCGTCGCGTTACTGCGAAACCGTCTGCACCACGCTCGAGATCGGACGCGTGCTCGAGGTCGGTACCTTCAAATCCTTCAGCAGCGCCTCGTCATATTCCGGCAGCGTCTGGAACGTCGTCTTCGCCTTGATCTGCACGACCTTGTAGCCGCCGGCCTTCAGGCTCGCGAGCAGCGTCGGCAGGGCTTCCGCGGTGTGCTTCTGGAAGTCATGCATCAGGATGATGCCCTTGCCGAGCTTGTCGAGCTTGGTCATCACGTTGCTGACGATCTTGTCCGGCGTGCTTTCTTTCCGGAAGTCGAAGGAGTCGAGATCGGTCGAGAACATCGCCACGTTCCGGGTGCCGAAATAGCTCACGATCGCCGGATTGTGCTGGAGCTGGGGAAAGCGGAAGAACGGCGCGGGGTTGGTGCCGAGCGCGAACTTCACCGCGCTAAAGCCCTTCTCGACTTCGTCCTTGGCCTGCTGCTCCGTCATCTTCTTGCTGTTCAGATTGACGTGCGACCAGGTGTGCGAGCCGACCGTGTGGCCCTGGGCCAGCACTTGGCGCAGGATTTCCGGATGATAGGTCGCGTGCTTGCCGACTGCGAAGAACAGGCCCTTGGTGCATTCGTCGGCGAGGGCCTTCAGCACGGCAGGCGTGTTGTTCGGCCATGGACCGTCGTCGA
>NZ_JBBIAR010000152.1:0-2331 GCF_054185165.1 Bradyrhizobium sp. UFLA05-109
TGTCATTCGGCCTGCAATATTGCCCCCCTAAGCCGGGGGATCGGCGTCCAAAATTGACCCCCTGTAGGTTGGTCTGTTGCGCTGCCTGCTTTGGAATGAAGCAGGTGGTCGGGGATGCTGGTCGTGGAGACGATTGCGCGGATTCGGCGCGAGCACTTCATCAAGGGCAAGACGATCAAGGAGATCGCCCGCGACCTGAAGGTGTCGCGGAACACGGTCCGGAAGGTGCTGAGGTCCGGAGAGACCTCCTTCGAGTACGAGCGGCAGGTGCAGCCACGACCAAAGCTGGGGCGGTGGGCATCGGAGCTCGATAGGCTGCTGGCGGCGAACGCGACCAAACCGGCTCGTGAACAGCTGACGCTGATCCGGATCTTCGAAGAGCTGCGCGGGGGCGGCTACGACGGCGGTTACGATGCCGTGCGGCGTTACGCCAGGCGGTGGAGCAAAGAACGCGGGCAATCGACCGCGGCCGCTTATGTCCCGCTGAGCTTTGCCCCAGGCGAAGCCTACCAGTTCGACTGGAGCCACGAGGTGGTCTTGCTGAGCGGCACCACGGTGATGGTGAAGGCCGCCCATGTTCGGCTCTGTCACAGCCGCATGCTGTTCGTGCGGGCCTATCCGCGGGAGACGCAGGAGATGGTGTTCGACGCCCACGACCGGGCGTTCGCCCTGTTTAAAGGCACCTGCACCCGCGGCATCTACGACAACATGAAGACCGCCGTAGAGACGATCTTCGTCGGTAAAGGACGTCTCTACAATCGCCGCTTTCTGCAGATGTGCAGCCACTATCTGGTCGATCCGGTTGCCTGCACGCCAGCGTCGGGCTGGGAGAAGGGGCAGGTCGAGAACCAGGTCGGGCTGGTCAGGGAACGCTTCTTCACGCCGCGGCTGCGGTTCAAAAACCTCGACGAGTTAAACGCCTGGCTGCTCGACAAATGCATCGCCTACGCCAAGGCTCATCGCCATCCGGAGCTGGTCGATCAGACGATCTGGGAAGTGTTCGAAGCCGAACGCCCCAAACTTGTTCCCTATGCCGGCCGCTTCGACGGCTTCCATGCGGTGACGGCATCGGTCTCGAAGACCTGCCTGGTGCGCTTCGACAATAACAAATACTCGGTCGCAGCCAGCGCAGTCGGACGACCGGTCGAGGTTCAAGCCTATGCCGATCGCATTGTGATCCGTCAGGATGGACGCATCGTTGCCGAGCACCCGCGATCCTTTGGCCGCGGCGATACCGTCTACGACCCCTGGCATTATGTGCCGGTGCTCGCCCGCAAACCCGGCGCCTTGCGCAACGGTGCTCCCTTCAAAGACTGGGTGCTGCCGGCCGCGATCGAGCGGATCCGGCGCAAGCTTGCCAGCACCGACGATGGCAATCGGCAGATGGTCGACATCCTCAACGCGGTGCTGACTGACGGTCTGCCCGCGGTGGAAGCAGCCTGTGCCGAAGCGCTCAGTCACAGCGTCCATTCCGCCGATGTCGTGCTCAATATCCTGGCCCGTCAACGTGAACCCGCCCCACCGGCCAACATCATGACGCCGGCCGCACTGACGCTCCGTCATGCGCCGATCGCCGATTGTGCCCGCTACGACAACCTCCGGAGGACCATCTGATGGAACGAACCCAAATCTTCGATCTCATGGGCGAACTCAAGCTCTACGGCATGAAGGCTGCCTTCGACGAGATCATGGCAACTGCCGTCAAGCGCCAGCACGAACCTCAGCGCATTGTCGGCGACCTGCTCAACGCCGAGATCAACGAGAAGCAAGCCAGGTCGATCAAATACCAGCTCACCATTGCCAAGCTACCGCTTGCCAAGGACATCGCCGACTTCCAGTTCGATGGCACGCCGATCAATCAGACTCTCGTCAATGATCTCGCTGGCGGCGGCTTCATCGCCCAACAACGCAACGTCGTGCTGGTTGGCGGCACCGGCACAGGCAAGACCCACCTGGCCATTGCCATCGCCAGAAGCTGCATCCGATCCGGGGCCCGCGGCCGCTTCTTCAACGTAGTCGACCTCGTCAATCGCCTCGAGACCGAGACCCGCAACGGACGGCAAGGACGGCTCGCCGAGCATCTGACCCGGATGGACTTCATCGTGCTGGATGAACTCGGCTATTTGCCCTTCGCCCAGTCCGGTGGCCAGCTTCTCTTCCACCTCGTCAGCCGGCTCTATGAGCGCGCCTCTGTCATCGTCACCACCAATCTCGCCTTCGGCGAATGGCCGAGCGTGTTCGGCGACGCCAAAATGACCACCGCGCTGCTCGACCGGTTGACCCATCACTGCGACATTGTCGAGACCGGCAACGATAGCTGGCGCTTCAAGA
>NZ_JBBIAR010000153.1:0-1775 GCF_054185165.1 Bradyrhizobium sp. UFLA05-109
TGGTGCGGGCGCGCGCCAACTCCGAGCACCGCATCGAGCGCATCAAGGACACCGCGGTCTTGAGGCTGCGCAACAAGCTCTTGCCGCTGATCCACCTCAAGAAGCTCCTCAAGATCGACGACGGCGCGGCGAGCGATCCCGAGAACGGCTTTATCGTGGTGACCCAGGTCGGTAGCCAGACCTTCGGCATCGTGGTCGACGGCGTGTTCCACACCGAAGAAATCGTGGTCAAGCCGATGTCCACCAAGCTGCGCCACATCGACATGTTCTCCGGCAACACGATTTTGGGCGATGGCGCGGTCATCATGATCATCGACCCCAACGGCATCGCGAAAGCCCTCGGCGCCTCCGGCTCCTCGGCCCATGACATGGCCGACGAGAATGCCGCCCATCACATCGGCAGCGGCGAGCAGACCACCTCGCTCCTGGTGTTCCGCGCCGGCTCGAGCCAGCCCAAGGCCGTGCCGCTCGGCCTCGTCACGCGCCTGGAGGAGCTGCCCGCCGACAAGATCGAGTTCAGCAACGGCCGCTACATGGTGCAGTACCGCGAGCAGCTGATGCCGCTGGTCGCCATGGAGGGCGTCACCATCGCATCGCAAGGCGCCCAGCCGATCCTGGTGTTCGCCGATGACGGCCGCTCCATGGGCCTCGTCGTCGACGAGATCATCGACATCGTCGAGGAACGCCTCAACATCGAGGTCGGCGGAAGCAGCGCCGGCATCCTGGGCTCGGCCGTGATCAAGGGCCAGGCCACCGAGGTGATCGATGTCGGCCACTTCCTGCCGATGGCGTTTGCCGACTGGTTCACCCGCAAGGAGATGAAGCCGTCGATGCATTCGCAGTCGGTGCTGCTGGTCGACGACTCAGCCTTCTTCCGCAACATGCTGGCCCCGGTGCTGAAGGCGGCCGGCTACCGCGTCCGCACCGCGCCGACGGCGCAGGAGGGGCTTGCGGCGCTGCGCGCGCAGAGCTTCGACGTCGTGCTGACCGACATCGAGATGCCCGACATGAACGGGTTCGAGTTCGCGGAAGTCATCCGCTCCGACCACAATCTCGGCGCGATGCCGATCATCGGGCTGTCGGCGCTGGTCTCGCCGGCGGCGATCGAGCGCGGCCGGCAGGCCGGCTTCCACGACTATGTCGCCAAGTTCGACCGTCCCGGTCTGATCGCGGCGCTGAAGGAGCAGACCGCAGGCGCGGCCGGCGCCTCCGAGCTGAGCCGCGCGGCGGCGTAGAGCATGATCCGGACCCGAAGGGCCGCGTTAGCGCAAAGTGTGAAGCGGTTCTCCGAGAAGATCATGCTCAAGAAGAGTCAGAGGAAACACAGATGAGCAGCAAGACGCAAAGCAGCGAAGGCGCCATGGTCGAGTACGTCACCGCGATGATCGGCGGCCAGCTCTTCGGCCTGCCGATCTCGCGCGTCCAGGACGTGTTCATGCCCGAGCGCGTCACCCGCGTGCCGCTCGCCTCCCGCGAGATCGCGGGCGTTTTGAACCTGCGCGGCCGCATCGTCACCGTGGTCGACATGCGCGCGCGCCTTGGCCTGCCCAAGGCGGAGGACGGCAAGGTGCCGATGGCGGTCGGTGTCGACCTGCGCGGGGAATCCTATGGCCTCCTGATCGACACGATCGGCGAGGTGCTGCGCCTGCCCGAGGACGGCAAAGAGGAAAACCCCGTCAACCTCGACCCCCGCATGGCCAAGCTTGCCGGCGGCGTCCACCGTCTCGACGGCCAGCTCATGGTCGTTCTCGATGTCGATCGCGTTCTCGAACTCG
>NZ_JBBIAR010000154.1:0-1631 GCF_054185165.1 Bradyrhizobium sp. UFLA05-109
ATCTCGGAGCCGCAAAGCGATATTTCGGAAGCTCGTATGATGGAGCTCCTGGGTCGGATCACCGAAGCGCCGCATCGGCGCGCGGGTTCACCGGGCGAGCGGAAGGCAGTCGAGCGCTTAACAGACGAACTGCGTAGTTATGGATATTCAATCGAGTGTCCTTATCATAATGCGTACGTGAGCTCGCCGGAGTTCGGCGAGATCGTTCTAGGCGATGTCAGACTCGCCTGTATGCCGCAGGGGCATTCGCTTCCCTCGGACGGCGGCATTGTAGGCCGGCTTGTGTATGTTTCGCCAGACCAGCGAGCCTCGAGCGAAATCCAGGATCTCAAAGGAGCATTCGTGATTGTCGACGGTCTGCACTCTTGGGATACCTCTGCCTGGGCAATACGCAACGGGGCTACGGGCCTGATCAGCGTCAGCCCTCACGAAGTGATCCATATGGGTGGGCCTACAGGACTCTGGGGAACTCCGACTGTTGAAACGATAGCAAGGATTCCGAGAATCGTCGCGGTGTCCGTCACCCGAACCGTTGGCACTCAGTTGAAAGCAGCCGCTGAGCGGGCCGAGAAGGTGAGCGTCGTGTCGAATCTTAAATCGGGTTGGGAAAAGATCCCTCTGCTTACAGCTTCTCTCAACGCTTCTGGTGACGAAGGCCAGGACTTCGTCCTATTGTCCGGGCACGTTGACTCCTGGCTTAAGGGCGCAATGGACAATGCGAGCGGAGTCGTCGCCATAGTCGAGCTCGCTCGCACGCTTGCTTTGCGGCGGGAGCACTGGCGCCGAGGTCTGAGGATCTGTTTCTGGTCCGGCCACGAGAGCGGATCGTATGCCGGTTCGACTTGGTACGCTGACACCAATTGGGACGAACTGAGTCGCCACTGCGTGGCTCACGTCAACATTGACTCAATCGGGTGCAAGGGCTTCGACAACATGACGAACGCCTTCGCGAGCGGACCAGTCGAGAAGTTGGTCAGCGACGCGATTCGAAAAGAGACGGGCACTACCGTTCGAGCTAATCCGTTCCCTCCAATCTGCGACATGTCATTCTTCGGCATCGGCATCCCAGCGCTTTTCGGGTTGGTAAGCGCCGAACGTCCGGAAAACATTGACTTCGCTATACCCTGTGGCTGGTGGTGGCATACCGAGCACGACACCATCGATCAGATCGATGCTGCTCGGCTTGGTCGCGACACGCGCATATGTTTCGATGCCACTTGGAAACTGATGACAGCGGAAATGCTTCCGCTCGACTTCGTTGAGACGCTGGCGAGCTGGAAGACTGCACTTCTGGGCTCCGGCCTAGATGAAGGTAAGCCGTGGCTCGATCTCACCGAAATAGGTTCGAAGATCACGTGCTTAGAAGGAGCTCTATCAAACCTCTACTGCAATTCGGACAATTCCGTGGATCGGAATCAAGCACTCAAGCAAATCAGTAGGGCTCTCATTCCGATCGAGAACATGCGAACCGACCGTTTCGCGTATGGATTTCACAACAGGGATCTCGCAGGGATACGCGGCGGAAAGAACTGGGCTGAAACCTCCCCTCTCATCGCAGATATAACAAGCTATGTCTGCGGCCCAGCGGCGGGAAATCCGCTGATGGAAGCTGGAGCGTTAAGGGCAAGGAA
>NZ_JBBIAR010000155.1:0-1532 GCF_054185165.1 Bradyrhizobium sp. UFLA05-109
AGCAGGCCGCGGGCCGTGCCGGGTAGAACGGCTTTCATGGAACCTCCGTCATAACCCCGGCGCGGCGCAGCAAGGGCGATACAAAGCGAAAAAGCATCCTCACGGCACACCCTGCGGTCGACCTAGGAGATGAATAAGTGGCGGACATGACCAAGTTCTGGCCAGCCCTACGAGCTTCCCTGCTGGTCACGCTAGTTGCCGCGCTTGTCGATACGGTTACCCTCGTCATCGATCGGGTAACCTTCATCACCATCAATGCCCACGCCGTCCGGAAAGTGCGGACGATCAAGTACTTTTAGGAAAAAATCTCTGCTGGGTAGACCTTTCAAGCTTCTTTCTAGCCGGGGATACTGGGCTTCTCCGGTGCCAGGCGGGACATCCTGGGGAATGCGAGTCTCGACGCCCTTGATGAAGTTGGCCTTGAGAGCATCAAAAGCTGGCTTGCGCCATGGCTCAAAGCCCAATTGCGTCGGCACGTCGATGGGCTTATCGGCATCGACCACATAGGCCGAAGCCATTTTTATTCGGTAGGCCGTTGAGATGCCGTCATAACTTCTACTTTTTGTGTTGAACATGCTGTCGGCGTTGCGGCGAAGCGCGTAGTACATCGCGACGTGGTCCTCGTGATACGCAGAGTCTTCACCGCCGGCTCCGCCAGTGTTGGTGATACTCTCGGCGTAAACATCGCGCCAATTCCGATAGCCGCCGATTAGGCCCGTGGCGCTCAAGCCATCAGACGCGATGTTGAGCCGGATTTTGCCCTTGCTAAAATTGCTGTCTTCCCATGCGAGCTTAGTATTTGTCGCGAGGCCCGGCATGTGCAGATGTTCGACTTGCTTGGTCTCTACCACTCCGTTTTTGATCTTGGCCTTCAGCCTGGTGTATAGAGCTGAATCCAGAATTCGATAGGAATAATCCATCGCGATACCACCGCGCGCATCTTTGATGGTTTTGTCGGGTGAATAGCCGATTTCCAGCGTAGCGTCGCTGTCATTCCTCGGGTCCTGGTTACCGGAGATGCGCAGGACTATGCTAAAAAGGCCGGTCCGAATTGAATCCTTGGTCTGAGCGGCGAAAAGAGCATTGCCGTCGCCGCGTGAGAACGCGTCGCATCCCCAAGCGCGGTAAAGCGCATTGTCGATGCCTTTCTCACCGTCGGGGCTGACGAAGTCATGAGGTCCGATCTTGCCGTCCAGATTGAATCCTTCAGCGATGCGGCTGGTCACTTGCGGTTGCCCGGTATCTTCCGCCGCCCAGGGATTGACGTAAGTTTCGATTCCTTTGTTGTATCCGCGGTAGGAAATGGCGCGAGTGGTAATAGTATAAAGAATACTAGGCCCTCCCTCAGCCTGATCCAGTCCGGGGGGATTTACAATCCAGTCGATCTCCTGTTGCGACCGCCATTTTTGGCGCGCCAGCGCGCTCTTGATCTGCTCGGGGTTGACAAAGTTGGTCGTGCTGCCATGCGGGCAGTCCACGCCGGGCTCAACCTCTCCCTTGCGAGTGAAACCGGGACGTCCGCCATAACGGAA
>NZ_JBBIAR010000156.1:0-1467 GCF_054185165.1 Bradyrhizobium sp. UFLA05-109
ACCATCTGCGATCCCAACTGGATGTTGATGTGCGCGTTGTGGCAGTCGCAGCGCGTCTGAGCACACTCCATTCAGGAGAGGCTTAGGTGGCTTTCAATCACCCGCCCGGCACAAAGGCGGTCCGGCTCAAAGAAACGCACGGGCAGGCTTCTCTGCGGGACGTGATTTTTCTCACAGATAAAAAATCCGTCTTCAGGCATCTATACGGGCAGTGAGGCACTGGTTCGCTTCGAGCCAGTGTTGTTCACAAATACAGACCAAACACAAACTCTTTGGAGCAAATTATGATTCGTGAACTCATCGATACGGACCTCGAGGCGGTTGCTGGCGGCTTTGATGTGGACCAGTACCTGACCAACGTTCAGTATAACTATGCCGACCAGAGCGCCACTGCTACCTCCAGCGGCAAAAACTCGCCCGCCACCGCTGTCAACGCGATCGGTAATCAGATCAACAGCGCGACCCTGGTCGGGATTGTGAGCCACGGCTAAGTCGGGAATGCCCGCACTCTCCATGGGCTGCTCTCGAGGGGTGTGCGGGCTTTTCTCCTAAGGAGGCAGGCCATGACTGAAATCTGTGAACTAACGGAAATGGACCTCGAGGTGGTGGCTGGCGGCGGCGGGTTGGTCAACGTACCGATCAGCATACAGAACTCCGTACAGAACACCATTCCCGTGCAGGTCGCTGCGGCTACCAGCCTCGGCGGCGACGCTAACGCTTTGAACGGGATCGGTAGTGCAGGAAACTTCGGTTTCCAAGGAATCCTCGGTTCCTAACTGTAAAATGCAATAAAGCCCCCCGCCATCGGGAATGCCCGCACGGGCTGCTCCCGGGGGTGGCGGGTTTTTTTTGCACGCACTTCTGCCCGCACACCCACTGCCGGCGGTGCGACAGGTTACTGGATCAATCCCCCTTAGCGCATCGAGAGCACGCGATCAAAGACCGAGGCAGAGCCGCCGACGGCCGCGGCAAGCCGCGCCTTGCACTATAGCTGAGAGCCGCGATATTTGACTGATGTTCCTGTCATTCCAATACGGCCTTCGACCGACGCGCGCACAACACCGCGCGCTCGACGCGATCCTTGAGGGGCAGCGGCTGCTCTACAACGCCGCGCTGCAGGACGGCCGGCGTCTTCCAGTCGGTCGAGCCATTTTGCCATCGCTCACCTCAATGCAGCGTATACGGCAGCTTGATCGCGACATACGGCGCGGCCGCGAGGGCCGCGCGATGCCAAGCTAAAGCCTGTCCTCGAGGCGATGCGGGGCAAGCCATATCGCGAAATTGCTCTGACCAGCCGCAACATTCCGCCGCCGCGCGGCGGTGATGCCTGGAATGCGATGTCAGTCATGCGCGCGATGAAGCGGCTGCGCATCGCGGGCAAATGACTCGCACCATCTGCGATCCCAACTGGATGTTGATGTGCGCGTTGTGGCAGTCGCAGCGCGTCTGAGCACACTCCATTCAGGA
>NZ_JBBIAR010000157.1:0-1262 GCF_054185165.1 Bradyrhizobium sp. UFLA05-109
GTCATCCGTGAAGAATACGGATCGGTCTGAGAAATAAGCAGAATTGGTCCTGATTAGTATTCGATTTTGCAGGAAAGCGAGGTGTTGGACCTCGCTTTCTTGCGTTTTGGGATTTTGCTTTTGGGCGATTCGTGATTCCCTGACGTCGTCGTCGACGTTGAGGAATGCGATGAGCAAACCGCGGGATGATCGCCAGAAAGACCTGTTGCTTCCGGCGCTCGATCAGATCATCGACATGGGTCATCCGCTGGTGCGGTTAGCGGCGCTGATCGACTGGGGCATCCTGAATGAGCGCTTCAGTTCTGTGTGCCAGGCAGGGTCGGGACAGCCGGGCTTGCCGACGCGGCTAGTCGCCGGCCTGTTCATTTTGAAGCACATGCACAACCTGTCAGATGAGGTGTTGTGCGCTCGCTGGATCGAGAACCCTTACTACCAATACTTCTGCGGCGAATTGAGCTTCTGCCACCGCCTGCCGTTCGATAGATCGTCGATGACCCGTTGGCGCCAGCGGCTCGGCGAGGAACGGCTGGTGGCGCTGATCCAGGAAAGTCTGTCGGTGGCACACAAGACCGGCGCGATTGGCCCCAAGGACCTTGAGCGGGTGGTCGTCGATACCACGGTGCAGCCCAAGGCAGTTGCGCATCCGACCGATGCGCGTCTGATGCATCGGGCAATCGTCAAGCTCGTCGGGCTCGCCAAGCGCAACGGTGTTCCGCTGCGCCAGAGCTATCTGCGCCTGGCCAAGCGCGCCGCCATCATGGTTGGCCGCTATACCCACGCTCACCAGTTCAAACGCGCGCGGCGCCAGCTCAAGTTCCTACAGATTCGGCTTGGCCGGATTATCCGCGACGTCCGCCGCAAGATCGATGGCGATACGGCGCTGGAAGCTCGCTTCGGCCCGCTGCTCGGTTTAGCGCAACAGGCGCGCAGCCAGGATCAGCATCAGCGCGGTCCAAAGGTCTATGCATTACATGCCCCGGAGGTTGAGTGCATCGGCAAGGGTAAAGCCCGGGCGCCCTACGAATTTGGCTGCAAGGTCAGTATCGCCACCCCCGTGACGTCTCCGAAGGGCGGCCAGTTCGTGCTGCATGCCAAGGCCCTGCATGGCAATCCCTTTGATGGGCATACGCTCGGCCCTGTGATCGCCGACATGGAGAAGCTCACCGGCGTGGAGGCTCGCCGCATCCACGTCGACAAAGGGTATCGCGGTCACAACTATCCGCATCGGTTCAGGGTCTGGATCTCTGGGCAGGTCCGCCGCG
>NZ_JBBIAR010000158.1:0-1172 GCF_054185165.1 Bradyrhizobium sp. UFLA05-109
GAGCTTCTGCTCTTGGAGCTTGCGGCGACACCGGTTCAATCGACTGTCGAATTCGTAGCGGGTGAAATGAAGTCCCATCTTTCGCCGCCTCCATTTACACTGAATGTAGCTTAATATACTTTGTGTATTATAAGACGTCAAGCTGTGAAACGAGGTTGCCTATGCCAGCCAGGAGCGCCGAAGCCAAACGCACGAACATCAGCGTGCGCAACCGTTTGCTCCTGGCGTCAAATACGAAGCCGCGGGGCAAACCTAAGGGCTCGGGAAGCCGGACAGTTTTCGATGCGCTGCGTGGCCAGATTTTGAGCGCTGAGCTACCGCCGGGTGCCGATATCGACGAGCAAGAGCTCGTTGCGCGCTATGGCATCTCGCGAACGCCGGTACGAGAGGCACTGATCAAGCTCGCCTCGGAAGGGCTGGTCCAGATCGTGACGAACCGCGGTGCGCGTGTTGCGCCTCTCGAGGTTTCGGAGGTTCCGCCATTGCTCGAGGCGCGTGAGCTATGTGAGCGGGCGATCAATCGCTGGGCCGCTGTGCGACGCACGGCGAGCGATCTCGCCGCGATCGAAGCCGCCTGCCTCCTATTCGAGGAGGCTTCGCATGCCGGCGACTACAACGCGATGGCAAGTGCCAACAGCGACTTCCATGCTGCCATCAGCCGCGCCTGTGGCAACCGGTTTATCGAGGAGCACTACCGAACCATCGCCACACAGACTATTCGGCTCGCGCGCATGGCCTTAACCACCGACCGCAGCGATCCGCCAGACGGACGCTATCACGAGACCGTCCGGCAACACCATCGCGGCATGGTAGATGCGATCCGCCGCGGCGACGCCGAGGAAGCCGACCGCCTCGCCAAGGAGCATGCGGTACTCTTTCGAGACCACATGCTGAAATTCTTCGAAACCAACCGGGCCGCCGAGCTCGACCTTACGTCGTTATGACCGGCCGACGCCTGCTCTCCTGCTCCACGGCGTGCAACGGAAACATGCCCTGCACAGTAGGCACTCATGTCGATGGCACCCTTACGACTTCTGTTTCATCAACATCGGCACACCAGAGCTTGGTCCACGAGGCGCCTTCGACCCGTCCCGAGCCATCCTCGAAAATTGACGAATCTCCGCCAGCGCCCTGGCATTAACCCAGCCGCGATCGAGCGATTCGGGTACAGC
>NZ_JBBIAR010000159.1:0-1080 GCF_054185165.1 Bradyrhizobium sp. UFLA05-109
CGCTTCAATATCCATCCTGACACAGGCTACAAATGGCTTGCACGATGGCAGGCCGACCGGGATGTTGACGACCGCTCGCGCCGACCGCATTCGAGCCCGGGACAGACCGATTGCGAGCTCGAGGAACGCATCCTCGCGGTACGCGATGCTCATCCGGCTTGGGGAGCTCGCAAGATAGCTCACTGCCTGGAGCGCGAGGGCTTGCGTTCGCCCGCAGTTTCAACAGTCCATCAGATCTTGCGTCGGTCTGGCCGTATCAAGCCTGCGATCGGCGGCGTGGTGGCAAGCCGGCGTTTCGAGATGCCGGCACCCAATCTGTTGTGGCAGATGGACTTCAAAGGGTGGGTTCGGCTCGGCAATGATACCCAATGCCATCCTCTGACGGTTGTCGACGACCACTCCCGCTATGATCTGTGCCTGCAGGCCTGTGCCGATCAGCGCACAGATACCGTACGCAACCGCCTGGAAGAGACCTTTCGCCGTTACGGCCTTCCGGAGGCCTTCTTCGTCGACAACGGTTCACCTTGGGGTGATCCCTCCGGCGAGCGATGGACGCGGTTCTCGGTGTGGCTGCTCAAGCTCGGCATCGCGGTCATCCATAGCCGCCCATATCACCCGCAGAGCCGCGGCAAGAACGAGCGGTTCCACCGCACGCTCGCGGCTGAGGTGTTCGCGCTGCGGCACTTCCGCGATCTTGCAGAGACGCAGCGCGCCTTCGACGTCTGGCGGGAAGTCTACAACTTCGAACGACCGCATGAGGCACTCGGACAACAGGTCCCGGCCAGCCGATATCGGCCGAGCCAGCGAGCCATGCCTGATCGATTGCCCAACGTCGACTACGATAGCCACGAGATCGTGCGCCGCGTCTCCACGACCAAGGCCTATGTCAGCTTCAAAGGGCGTCTCTGGAAAGTCCCTCAGGCCTTCCGTGGTGAGCGCCTCGCCATCCGCCCTTCGGCAAATGCTGCGCAATACGGGGTCTTCTTTGCCTCTCACCAAGTCGCTATCATCGACTTGGCGAGCGGCAAAAGTGTCGGCTATGTCCCCGAACACCCGTCGGTCATGTCCCCGGGCTGAACA
>NZ_JBBIAR010000015.1:0-149382 GCF_054185165.1 Bradyrhizobium sp. UFLA05-109
ACGGCTGCTGCCGGAGCTGGCGCAGGTGCTGCCGTGGGCGTCTGCTCGGCCGCCGGAGGCGGTGTCACGGGAGCCGGCGCCGGCGCGGGATTGGCTGCGGGATGCGGATCGACTTTGGCCTGTTGGGGCGGCTGCGTGTCCGTTTTGGTGTCGGTCTTGGGCGTGTTCTTGGTATCGGGCTTGACGTCGTTCTTGGCGTCGTTCTTGGCCTTCTTCGCCTTGCCCTGGCCGGTGTTGTCAAAGACTCCGGGGATCTGCACCGTGCCGCGGTCGGGGTCGATGCGGATGGTACGGCCGCCATACTCGAAGGTGTATTGCGCTTGGGCAGCTGTGCTTGCCAAAAGAAATGCGGCCATCGCCAACAGCTTTTTCATTGCAATCTCCTGAGCAGGTGCTCGCCGTATCGACGCTTACGCCCCGGCCCCGTGGCGAAACGTGATCCAGATCACTTTCAAGCTATGAGTCGTACTCCCTTCAATCTTGGTTCAATGCGCGCCAACTCGGTCCAAGGTTTGACCGGCGGGCAGCCAAAATGCGGACAGGCACGACGTTCTAATCGAACCAGGCGCCATAGATTTTCTGGTAGCTGCCGTCCTCCATGGAGACGTGCAGCCACTGATCGACGAAGGCCTTCAGCGCAACGTCGCGCTGGAGCCAGTAGGCCTTCTCCGAGAAATCGAACGGCTTGTCCGGATGCACCGCACACAGCACACCCTGATGCTGCTTCTGCTGATAGCGCGTCTCGGATGCGTCGGTCATCATCAGGTCGGCATTGCCCTTGGCGATCTCGTCGAAGATCGCGGTATTGTCCGGGAAGATGTTGATGTCGGCAGCCTTGATGTTGGCTCGCGCGAAGCGCTCATTGGTCCCGCCCGGATTGACGATGACGCGTGTGCCCTTCTTGTCGATATCGGCGAGCGTCTGGTATTTGGCGACGTCGGCGCAACGCGCGATCGGCGTCTTGCCTTCGCGCATGATGGGCGTGGAGAACAGGCCCTTCTTCTGGCGGTCGAAGGTGACGGAGACGCCGCCCATCGCGATGTCGAACTGGTCGGCCTCAAAATCCTTCATCAGCTTGGGCCAGGCGGTCTGGACGTACTCGACCTTGACGCCGAGCGCCTTGCCCAGTGCCTCGGCCATGTCGACGTCGAAGCCAGTGAATTTCTGCGTCGTCTTGTCGAGCGAGGTGAAGGGCCGATAGTCCCCGGTCATGCCGACACGCAAGGTGCCGCGCTTGATGATCTCGTCGAGGCGGGAAGGGGACGTCGTCTCCTGCGCATGGGCTGCAAAGCTCACCACCACCGCCGCGGCCAGTGCCACCAGTCGTCGCACGATCATGTCTTTCTCACCCTCGCATGAGCTGTCATGTTGTTCCTGAACCTGCGGATTTAGACCAGATGTCCGCAGACTGCGAGAAGGAAATTTTGAAGTGACGCTTTCCCTCCATGAGGTTTCCGTCGGCATGTTCGTGCCATTTCTGCGCAACCTGTCCGGGCTGCTCGACAAGGCCGCCGCCCACGCCGAAGCGCGCAAGATCGATCCGGCGATCCTGCTGGGCATGCGGCTCTATCCGAACATGTATGAACTGGCGCAGCAGGTGGGTGAGGCGGTTCGCCATGCCGTGGTCGGATCCGCGCTGCTTGCCGGGCGCGAGCCGATCACGTTTGGCGATACGAGGCCTGATCTTGCGGAGCTGCAGCGGCGCATCGCGGCCGCGGTTGATTTCATCGAGAGCCTGCCGCGCACCGAGATCGATGCCGCAGGTGAGAAGGACGTCGCCTTCCGGCTGAAAACCGGCGTCGAACTGCCCTTCACCGGACGCTCACTGCTCCTGACCTTCACGGTCCCGCAATTCTTCTTTCACGTCACGACCGCCTACGACATCCTGCGGCACGCCGGCGTCGATCTCGTGAAGAAGGACTTTTTGGGCAGAAGGTGAGGCTTACGCCTCACCTTTCCGCACGATGTGGGCGACCGAGCTGCGGTTGGCGATCTCGTCGCGCAGGATCTCGAAGCGCTGACGCGCTTCGTGCTCGCGCTCGTCGACGAACTGCACCGCGGCTTCGCCCGACATCGGTCCGCTGACCACGGGCGTCGAATACTCGCCGATGGTCTCGTGGACGTAGTAGAGACCCTCGTCGCCGCGCTGCACGGTCCACTTGAACCGCAGCGCTGCCATCGGCCCGGGGCCGAGCTTGCTGTAGCCGTCGGCGTCGGCCGGATGCTCCGGCACGAGCGGCTGCTCGTCGACGACCAGATCCTCATCGACACTCGGATGCTCGTCGACGTTCGCGAACTTCTCAATCTCGGGCGGGGCTTCGGGGTGTTCGAGAATGCTGGCGATCGTCGCCAGCGCGTGATCGGTCGGGTCGATGTCTGACAAGGGTCCATCCTCCAAGAGGACGCGCCGGCAATTCTGTCCCACGACCGGTCGCGACCTGTCACCCTAGGTTGCCTTTGATTAAGGCCAGGTTTGGGCCCGATTGTGCCGAAATGGGACGCCTGGTTGACCTTGGCGAGGCGATTTCCGCCTCTCCGAAACACCAGCGATCAGGCAAGGATATCCCCCTTTACCCCGAGGTAGTTGAGGCGGGAGCCGAGCGCCGTTGTAGTCTTGTCGCCTTGGCCGCCGGCGATGCGCCGCCAGCGCTGGCGGTTCTTCGCTCCGTTGCGGAGCTGCACCTCAATCGTCCCAGAACCGCTTTCCGCACCCGCATTGGAACATATGAGTGATGTCTCCGGTCTCGGAGTCCACCACTGTTCGTACAAGTTTCATTTTCTCGCCACAGACACGACAGGTTCTGTTTGAGTTGTCCTCGACAACGCAAATCTTCTCTGCGCGAAATATTTCCATGAGTCCGGCCCCCTGTCCGAGGTGACTGTCAGCCTATTGCAACAGAGGAAACCGGGAAGAACTGGTACGAAGTGACGACAAATTTGCGACGGTACACGGAGCAATTTAAGACCAGTCAGCGAGTCTTGACGATCCCTTGGCTCACCACGGGGCGTTTCTCCTTGACCGCGATCTTACGAAAATTCACCTAACGCACTGATATGACTGCCTAATTTACATCTACAGGACATCCTGGTTGATCACGTTCTGGCGGATCGGATCGCCGTCGAGCACGCTTAGGATATTCCGCGCGGTCTGCTCGCTCATGCGATCGACCGCCTCGACGGTGACGCCAGCCACATGCGGCGCCATGATCACATTCGGAAGCTCGAACAATGAGTGTCCAGCCGGCGGCGGCTCCTGCTCAAACACGTCGAGCCCGGCGCCGGCAAGCCGGCCCGAGGTGAGCGCGTCGTAGAGCGCCTTCTCTTCAACGATACCGCCGCGCGCGGTGTTGATGAGATAGGCCGTCCGCTTCAGCAGGCCGATCCGCGCCGCGTTGAACATGCCGACGGTTTCAGGTGTCTTCGGGCAGTGGATGCTGACGAAGTCGGCCCGGGGCAGCGTCGCCTCGAGATCGGTGACCGGCTCGCAACCGGCGGCCTTGATGTCGGCCGCGGACTTGTAGGGGTCGTAAACCAGGACGTTCATTTCCATCGCGAGGCAGCGCTTGGCGGTGCGACTGCCGATGCGGCCAAAGCCAATGATCACCACGGTCTTGCCGTAGAGATCGAACGGCAGGATGCCGAGCCTGTCGGCCCATTTGTTGTCCCTGACGCAGGCGTGCAACTCCTGGGCGCGCTTGGCCAGCGTCAGCATCATGAACAGCGCGGCTTCTGCGACCGACGGCGAGTTTGCGGAGCCCGCGACCATCAGCGGCACCTTGCGGCGCGAGAGGGCAGGCACGTCGACCGCGTCGTAACCGACGCCGATCCGCGTCACCACCTGCATGTCCCCGGATGCTTCGAGCTCGGGCTCGCCGAATCGGGTCGCGCCGAGCGCCACGCCGTGGACCGGCGCATGCGCCGTCAGCATCGCCTGGAAATCCGCAGCCGAGATCAGGTTGGAGAACTCGACGAGCTCGATGTCGTCCCGCTGGGTGAGAAGGGCGCGTGCGCCCCCCGACAAAGTTTGCGTGACAAAAATCTTCTTCTTGTTGGTCGCCATCGTTCCCTGCCTGCTCGAAGCTCTTCTCGTCCGGCCATCACAACACGAGGCCGGTTGCCTCGTTTAGCAGGTGCATGTTGTTGAGGTCCATCGCCAAACGCATGGGTGCTCCGTCCTTGGCGCCGGCATTGGGATTGACGCGGCCGCAGACCGGCGTGCCGTCGAGGGTGAAGTAGACCAGCGTCTCCATGCCCATCGGCTCGGTGACGTCGAGCACCGTGTCGAACGTCTCTACGCCAGGCTCCAGATGCGCATGCGACTCGGTGAGATGCTCCGGGCGGATGCCGAGCTGCAGCTTGTCGGTGCGCGGCAGCGCGTTGTAGCGCGAGGCGCGCGCCGGCGGCAGCGGGAAGGAGACGCGATCGGTCAGGCGGATGCTGAGGCGGCCGCCGACATCCTCGAGCCGGCACGGCACGAAGTTCATCGCCGGCGAGCCGATGAAGCCTGCGACGAAGCGCGTCGCCGGCTTGTGGTAAAGCTCGTTCGGCGTGCCGATCTGCTCGATGCGGCCCTTGTTCATGACCACGACGCGGTCCGCCAGCGTCATCGCCTCGACCTGGTCGTGGGTGACGTAGACCGTGGTGGTGCGCACCTTCTGATGCACTTTCTTGATCTCGATGCGCATCTGCACGCGCAGCTTGGCATCGAGGTTGGAGAGCGGCTCGTCGAACAAAAACACCTTTGGATTGCGGACGATGGCGCGACCCATCGCGACGCGCTGGCGCTGGCCGCCGGAGAGCTGCTTCGGCTTGCGGTCGATCAGGTCGGTGATGTCGAGGAGGCGGGCGGCCTCCGTCACGCGCGCCTTGATCTCGGCCTTCGGATAGTGCTTCAGGCGCAGCCCGAACGACATGTTCTCGGCGACCGTCATGTGCGGATAGAGTGCGTAGTTCTGGAACACCATCGCGATGTCGCGATCCTTCGGCGGCACGTCGTTGACGACGTCGCCGCCGATCATGATGTCGCCGTCGCTGATATCCTCAAGCCCTGCGATCATCCGCAGCGTCGTCGACTTGCCGCAGCCCGACGGGCCGACCAGCACGATGAACTCGTGGTCGGATATGTCGAGATCAATGCCGCGCACCGCCTCGACGTCGTCGTAACGCTTGACCACCTTGCGCAAGGAAACATCAGCCATGAATCGTCAACCCCTCGATTTCAACCCTTTGTCGCACCGGCCGTCAGGCCGGCAATGTAGTAGTCCATCAGGAAAGCGTAGATGATCAGCGGCGGCGCTGCACCGAGCAGAGCGCCGGTCATGATCTGCCCCCAGTTGAAGACGTCGCCCTTGATCAGCGTCGTGGTGATGCCAACCGGCAGCACGAGCTGGTCGATAGAGGTCGTGAACACCAGGGGATAGAGAAACTGGGCCCAGGAGACGGTGAAGGCGAAGATCGTCGCGGCGATCAGCCCCGGCAGTGCCACTGGAATGAAGATCCGCGTCAACGTCTGAAGCCAGGACGCGCCGTCGATGATCGCGGCTTCATCGAGCTCCTTCGGGATCGAGGCGAAATAGCCGATCATGATCCAGGTGCAGAACGGAACCGTCAGCGTCGGATAGACGAACAGCAGCACATACCATCGATTGAGCAATGTGATGCCCGTCAGGTCCTGGATCAGCGCAAACATCTTGAACAGCGGGATGAACAGCAGGCTGTCCGGGATCAGGTAGGTCAGGAACACGCCCGTGGCGAGTGTCGCTGAGCCCCAGAACTTCATCCGTGCCAGCGCAAAGGCTGCGGGAATGCTGATCAGCATGGTGACGATCACGACCACGATCGAGACCATAGCGGAGTTCCAGAAGAAGCGCAGGAACTGGTTCGACGTCAGGAGCTCGAGGTAGTTCGACAGCGTCGGGTGGAACACCCACCATGGGTTGGTCGCGGCCGAGATCTCAGCGCTGCTCTTCAGCGAGGTGATCAGCATGTAAATAGGGGGCGTCAGCGAGAAGATCGCGAACAGCAGCAGGAAGAAGTAGGACCAGCGCAGCGCCCAGGCGCGGTCGCGGCTCATGCTGCCATATTTGACCTTGCGCCGGGGGCCGGCCTTGTCGATCGCGAGCGTGCTCATCAGGATTCGTTCCCGCGTTTAGAGACGTCGCGCAGGATGAAGATCGCCGCGACGGCGAGGATGGGGACCATGAACAGCGAGACGCTGGCGCCGAGAGGAATATCGCTGCTCTCGATGCCGACCCGGAACGCATAGGTCGCAAAGATCTGGGTCCGATCGAGCGGCCCGCCCGAGGTCAGGATGCGGACGATGTCGAAATTGGCGAAGGTGACGATCAGCGAGAACAGCGTCGTGATCGCGATGATGTTACGCATCATCGGCAGCGTCACGTACCAGATCCGCTGCCACCAATTGGCGCCGTCGATCGCGGCGGCCTCGTAGAGTTGCTCCGGTACCGATTTCAGCGCCGCCAGATACATGATCATGAAGAACGGCGCGCCGTACCAGACGTTGACCAGAATGACGGAGAAGCGCGCCCATGCGGCATCGCCGAGCCAGGGAATGGGACCGATGCCGAAAAATGAGAGCGTGTAGTTGAACGCGCTGTAGGAGGGGTCGAACAGCCATAGCCACGCCAGGGTGCTCATCGCTGGCGGAATGACCCAGGGCACCAGCAGCATGCCGCGCCATTTGCGTTGGCCCTTGGCCGGAATGTTGTGCACGAAATGCGCGACGATGAAGCCTATCAGCGCCTTGAAGATCACGGCGGTGATCGCGAAGATGCAGGACTGCTTGACCACCATCCAGAACGTTTCGCGCTTGAACAGGAAGGTGAAGTTGCCGAAGCCGACGAACTTCTGCATCGACTTGTTCAGCGTCGCGAGATGAATCGAGAACAGAGCAGGGTAGAGCACGAGCAGCGCGATCAGGAGGATCAACGGCAGCGTCAGGAAGAACGCCGCGGTCGATTTCCGCCCCAACGCATTGTGCAGGCTCGTCCGTTTGCGTGCGCTCGCGGTGCCGGCAACGCGACCGTGCTCAACGACGACATCGGCCATGTCTGTTTCCCCGGGTCAAGCTTGCTTGCAGAATATCCGACGGTGAAGCCGGCACGCGGGTGTCGGCCTCCTCTGAAACGTCCATCGAACGGCGGGGTGCCCTGGCGGCTCACGCAAGATGCATGAACCGCCGTGGCACGCCCTCCGGCTTAACTTCGCATGAAGCCTTCGCACTCGCCCTCGGCCCAGGCGAGCGTGTTCTCCAACTTCTCCCCTTGCGCAAAGCGCAGCGCCATCTTGGTCAGCGTCGCCTGTGCATAGATCTGCTGGGCGATCTTTGGCGGCGCAGGAGAGGCCGCGATCGACAGCGTCTGATGATTGTAGGGATTGGGATAATGATAGAGCGTGCCCTTGGGCGGCCCTTCCTCGGCCCAGGTCTTCAGCGTCGTCATGTTCGCGTAGGCCGGCAGGTCGTAGCCGCCGCTCGCCGCAACGAATTTTTCGATCGATGACGGCTGAGACAGGTAAGTGAGCAGGCTCTTGGCCGTTTCCTTGTTCTTGGAGAAGCTCCAGAGGCCCCAGAAATAGGGCAGGAACGGCGCAAAGCGACCCTTGGGACCCGCCGGGAAGCCGTGGGTCCAGCATTGCTCGGCGACCTGCGGCGCGTCGCGCTTGGCAACCGCCCAGGCGCTCGGGGGATTCATGATGAGAGCGCCGCGCCCCGAGATCAGCCATTTGTTGTTCGAGGCGTCGTCCCAGGACGGCGCGTCAGGCGGCAGGAAGGCGACCAGCTTCTTGTAGTATTCGAGCGCCTGGCGGACCTGATCGGTCTTCACCGTGATGTCGCCCTTGGAATTGACCAGCTCGGCGCCGAACGACTGGAAGATGGCGCCGGCCGTATCGACGCTGTCGGTGGTCTCGCCAAGACCGATGCCGAATGCGAAGCCCGCCTTCTGGCAGGCTTCCGCCGCCTTCAGGAAGGTATCCATGTTCCAGTTGTCGGCCTTCGGCGGGCTGCCAGCCGGATACAGCTCCTGAACGTCGATGCCGGCGTGCTTCTTCATCAGATCGATGCGGGAGCAGGGCCCCTTGATCTGGCTTCCCGGGGTGGCAGGGACGGCAAGCCATTTGCCAGTGGCCTGGCCGAGATATTTCACCGTGTCGTTCACCTCGCCGTTCTGCTTGATCGCGGCCTCCACGACGTCATTCACCGGTTCCAGCTGCTCGGCATAAGCATGCGGCCACCAGGTGTACATCTGGAGAATGTCATGACCGGATTTGGCCTGCGCCTCGGCAGCAACGGTCAACTCGATCTTCTTGTTGTTGCTGGTGATGTAGTCGATGGAAACCTCAACCTTCTCCTTTGCAGCCCACTCGTTGGCGAGAGCCCTTGAGCTGTCATTGGCGCCGGGCACCCAGTGGTCCCACAAGCCGATCGAGAGCTTGCCGGCGGCGTAGGCGCCGCGCACATACGGCGCGGTGATCAGGGCTGCGGAGGACATGGCAGTTGCGGCCACAAATTGTCGCCGCGTAAGCTTCTTGCGTGACATCTCGTTTCCTCGCTTTGGCATTCGTTGTTTTGTTTTTGTTGTTTTTGTTTTTCTTGCCGTCGCCTCGCGTGGCCAGTCACGCGAGCCGCGGAGAATTGGTAGCGCGATCAGATCAGAATTGATCGCGTCTGTCGAGAAATCCAACGCGCGCGTTTCTTGAACTAACGTTGAGTTCAAGTGAGCGGCGGCTCCGCGTCGTGCGTGTGTCGCGGTGATGAACCTGGACTGCTCCTTTTGCGACGCACACTCTGGTCGGCATGGGCGAGGATCGTTCGAGCGCAATTACGCCGCAGTTCGGAATGACCCTGAACTAACCGGTTCGCAGGACAGACTTTTCGGATGTGGAGGGTCGCTCCTCGGTCTGGACCGGCGCGACCTGAAAACGCTAGAGTTCCGGCCGACAGACTTTCCGCGATTCCACCCTCCGAGCAGCCAATCAGATCGAGATGGAGACCAGAATGATCAACCCGACGCCGCCCGCGCGGCTTCGCCTGCGACGATGGTTCGCGCTCGGGTCAGTCGTTGCATTGCTGTTGGGCGCCGCTTGCGTCGCCAATGCGCAGGGCCTGGTCAAAGGTGTTCAGGAGGGTGCGGCCGCCGGCAACAAGGCAGCAGGCCCGGTCGGTGGCGTGCTAGGCGGGGCGATAGGCGGCGTCGTCGGTGTCTTCACCGGCGTGCTCGGGGTTGGTAACAACAACCAGGCGCCGGCCGCCAAGGACGCAAGCAAGGACGCGAAGCAGCAGGGGACCGACAAGGGCGCCGACGCCAAGGGCGCCAAGGACGCGAACAAGGACGCCAAGAGCGGCAAGGGCAGCAAGACCGCCAAGGCCGGCAAGGACGCACCGAACGACGCGGCAAAGGACGTCACCGTTCTCACCCAGAACGGCGCGCCGCAACTCACCGCCGAGCAGATCGTCGCCAACAGCGATTCCTATATCGAGCGCATCAAAACAGAGCTGAACCTCACGCCCGACCAGGAGAAGCACTGGTACGGTTTCTCCAGCGCCATGCACTACCTCGGCCATAACGGCGCCGAGCGGCTCAACCTGCGGATTGCCCGCGCCAAGCGCGATCCGCCGGACGACATCATCGAGCAGATGCGCAACGAGGCGCAGTTCCTGATCGACCGCGCCGCGGACCAGCGCAACGTTGCCGATGCTGCCGAGCCGCTGTACTCGAGCCTGGACGACAAGCAGAAGGAAGTCTTCATCCAGGAGATGGTCCGCCTCAGCCACGAGCGCGGCCTGGATTGATCGGCGTTTGACTAAGATTTGTCGCGCTCGATTGCCACGAACTCGTGAATCCCCGCGGCGATGCAGTTATGATTAGCTGCAAATGATCGCTGCGGGGTTGATATGACGACGGGCGCACTCTCCGTTTTCCTGGTCGAAGACGAGGCGTTGATCCGGATGATGATAGCCGACATGGTGGAGGAGCTTGGCCACCATGTTGTTGCTGAGGCCGACAATGTTCAGGACGCGAGCGCCTTCGCGATGACGGCGCAATACGATCTGGCCATTCTCGACATCAACCTCATGGGGCTTTACGTCGACCCCGTCGCGGACCTGATCGAACGCCGCGGCAAGCCGTTTCTGTTCGCCACGGGTTACGGGCCGGAGTTGCTGCCGTCCTTGCTCCGGCGCAGGCCGATCCTGCGCAAGCCGATTTCGATCGACCAGCTCAAGACGATCATCGAGTCTCTTTTTCCCGGCTCGCCGGCCGCCTCGAAAAGCGGATCGGCCTGACGTCCGCTTGCGGCGAATAGCCGGGCAACCTTGCCCTGGGGTAGGTGGAAGGCACTGCGCCCGGCTATCCTGCCGCAGCGGCGCGGCCCGCTCAATTCGTCACCGGAACTTGAAGAAAAGCGGACCGATTCACGCCCGACCTGTGGCCGAGGTGCGGTCTTGTCGGGAACCCACGAGCGGCGTGATTGGCGTTTCACGCGAGCCGCCATTCCACTGCATCGCACAATGAAATTGACGCCGGGGAAACCTGAGCACCATGCAATTTGTTTAGGCAGTCCGGCTAGGCTTGGATCGAGGCGGACAGCTCATGGACGACAAACGAAAGTATCCTCGTATCGACATCGAAGAGCTGGCCTACGTTTCCGTGGGCGGTTCGGTGATGAGCTGCGTCGTCCGCAACATCTCGCCTGCCGGCGCGGCAATCGACGTCGACAATCCCGCCTTCATTCCCCAGCGTTTTCGCCTCGTCATGGCCAAGGACTCCTCGGTCCGCGATTGCAGGGTGATCTGGATCCAGAAGAACCGGATTGGGCTCGCCTTCGTCGGCGGGGAGGGGAACGGCCCCTGAGTGCGGAGATAGATTCACGCTGCGCGCAGGCAAAGGTGCTGCTAGCTTCTGGCGGGCGCGGAATGGACGAAACGAACCCGAGCTGGCGATGACACCTGAGCCTGCGACGATCTGCCTGGGATGCTGGGAGAACCTGCATTTGCCGATCCCGCTACGCGGGCCGCTATCGGCGCCGTTTCGTCTATTCGGCGTCAAGCCGAGCCGGATGAACCCGAACACCTGCACCATCTGTGAAATGGCCTTCTCGCGAGTGATGAAGGCGCGCTCCGTCACGATCGATGCCACTGTGATGTTTGCGGATTTGCGCGGCTATACGGCGCTGACGCAGAGCCTCGAACCGGCTGCGCTGACCGCGCTGCTCGATGCCTTCTACGACGACTGCGCCGCGGCGATCTGGCACTACGACGGCCTGTTGAACAAGACGATCGGTGATGCGGTGTTCGCGATCTTCAATTTCCCGGTCAAGCGGACCGACCACGCCGAGCAGGCGCTGCTTGCCGCGCGGGAGATCCAGGAGCGGTTCGGCCGCCGGCGCGACGAGTTGATGCGCGCGATCGGGAGCAGCGGGCACGAGGTTGGGATCGGGATTGGCATTGACAGTGGAGAAACCAATTTTGGCGAGTTCGGTCAGACGCATCGCGACCTGACCGCGGTCGGAACCGTGGTGAACCGCGCTGCCCGGGCACAGGCCGCGGCCCGCTCGGGCGAGATCTTGGTGACGTCGACGGTGCGGGACCGGGCACGTGACTTGGTTGCGGGAGACGGCTCCGAGCATACGCTGAAGGGTTTTCAAGAGCCGGTGATGCTGTTCGCAGGGTGACGGTTGCCGCGGCCCCAGGGACAAATGAGACGTCAAATGAAAATGGCCGCCCCGGGGGCGGCCATTTCAAGGATGATTTGCCAAAGATGATGCGATCAAAGTCTTCTAATGAACGTCTCTAATCAGGCTTGGCGGTGTGTCACATCAAGCCGGCGCTCAGGTCGATGCCGTGCGCCATCAGGCTGAACGAGGCGAGGAGACCGACGCAGCAGAACAGCACTATAGCCTTGAAGGAATTGTCGATCGAACGGATTTCGATGCCGGCCGGAGCCGAAGCGAGTGAAAGCATGCTCATGTCAATTCCCCCTGTTTTGATCCTGAATTGCATCAGGTAGGGAAATCTCTAGCGCAGAAAGTTTGATACGGGATTGCTAGGCATCCTTAACGGAATCGCAATCGATCCACGACTCCGCGGCGGCGACACGCCGGCAGGGCTGATATCCCCGGGATCAGCTGCGGCCCGTTCTCAGCACCTTGGCGATGGTCTGCGCCGTCATCGCTGCCCGGTCGGAGGCACGCTGCGCGGCCAGCCGGTCCCTGGCCTTTTCCTCGATCAGGAGATCAATCAGCGCCAATCGGCTGTCCTCGTCCACCGCCTCGGTCAGCAACCGGTGATAGCGATGGTAGTCAAACCCCACGTCCTGCTTACGCATGCCACGCCCCCGCGCACCACGGGCGAATTGTTCATCAGGCGACGGCGGCGGGCAAGCAGGAACTCGCGTCGTTGGAGCCGATCGAGGCAATGAGCTGTGGATTGCGCCGCGCGGTTTGAGCGAGATCACAAGCGGATCGCGCTTGCGCTGTGAAGGAGGTCACAGAGCTCTCGCCCGCCGGAGCCTATAGCTAAGCGGCAGGGCATTGGAATACGCGAATGCAGGATGAATTCGATTTCATTTCGATCATTGTTGCCGTCTGGGTGGCCGGCTATGTCGCCATCATGCTGGACTACCTTGCCCAGGCCGAGCTTGGCTGGTCACTCGCGCAGTTACGCGGATGGGCATGTCTGACGGCTGTTCTGGTCGCGTTCATCACGCTGGCAGGCATGCTCGGCCGCAAGCGTGGTGAGCTTGGCAAAGGTCGCTAGCAGACGACGGGCTATTTGCTCGCGTCGGCCGCGTCGATGCATTTCAGCACGAAGGCAGCGCGGTCGCGCAGCAGGATCTTGGCCTGGTCCGCCTTGAGGGCACAGGCGCGCTGCCTCAGCTGCTCCGCGCGGCGATGCTCTGCGGCGTCGCGGTACTCCGGCGCAACCGCCCCCGGATCGACCAGCTTTTGCGCAAAACCGGGGGGCATCAAAACAAACGAAATGGCAATGATCCGGATCGGGTAATTCACCAAAGCCTCCCTGAGCCCTCAAACCGTGTGACCCTAACACCGTTGGGACACCGGCTGTGACGTGTTTCACGCTCAACGCCGCCATCGCGGGGCGAGGTTCACGCCGTGCTGTGATCGCAGAAAGCCTTCAGGCCCGCAAAGCTGGCGTCCGGCTTGACGATGATGCTGGTCGGAATGGGATGCAGGTAGTCCCGAAAACGTCCCTTGGCCTCAAAGCGCTCGCGGAAGGCGGAGGCGGCGAGGAATTTCGGGAAGCGCGGGACGATGCCGCCGGCGATATAGACGCCGCCGCGAGCACCGAAGGTCACCGCCAGATTGCCGGCCACGGAGCCGAGGATGGCGCAAAACATCTCGAGCACGGTGCGGCTGAGGTCGCAGCTGCCATCGAGCGCGGCCGTGGTAATGGCCGCCGCGTCGCGCTGTGGAGCCGTCACACCGTCGACCTCGGCGACCGCCTCGTAGAGGTTTTGCAGCCCCGCACCCGACAGCGCGCCCAGCTCGATCTCGACATGGCCCAGTCGCCGTCGCATCGCGGCGATGACGCGCTCCTCGCGCTCTGTCTCCGCGGGCAGGGTCGCGTGACCGGCTTCCGTGATCACGGCCACCCGGGCGCCGTGACGCTCGACGAGGCAGGAGACGCCAAAGCCCGTGCCGGGTCCGAGCACCAGAAGCGGCTCGCCGCCAGCACCAGTCTGGGCATCGAGCGGGAACAGGTCGGCCGGTTGCAGGGCGGGCAGCGCCCAGGCCAGCACCTCGAAATCGTTGAGCACGTGAACCGCGTCGAGGCCAAAGCCTTCACGGAGCTCCTTCCCATCGATGATCCAGGGACTGTTGGTCATGACGCAGCGATTGTTCACGACAGGGCCGGCGACGGCGAGCACGGCGATGCCGACGCGCGCGCCATTGACCTGGCGAGCCAGGAAGTCGGCCATGGCGTCGCGAACGGTGGGGAAGTCGGCGACCCGCGCGTAGGCGACCGGCCCGATCTGGCCGTCTTCCTCCATCAGCGCGAACCGCGAATTGGTGCCGCCGATGTCGGCAAGCAATGCGCAACCTCTTGTCGTCCGACTGGTCATGTCCTCGTGGCCGCCGCATCCACCGCCATGGGTGATCGCGGGAACCTTGTCTCCATTGCTTCGCGGTCAGATTCGCATACCACCGCGGCTTGATGATGTCGTCAACGTCGATGCTAAGCGAACCGTTGCGCCGGCAGCAATCCGCCCGCGGTAGGCGGTTGCGAAGCCGCACCGGAAGATCGACATTGAGGCCAGACCGGGTGGAGACCAGCAATGAAGATATCCGACCGGGACGTCCTGCTCGTGATCGACGTCCAGAACGACTTTTGCACCGGCGGGGCCCTGGCCGTCCCGGGTGGCGAGAGAGTGGTGCCCGCCATCAATCGCGTCGCCCAAAAATTCGTCAATGTCGTGCTGACGCAGGACTGGCATCCCGCCGATCACGTCTCCTTCGCCTCTAACCACCCCAACAAGCGGCCGTTCGAGGCCATCGATCTCGACTACGGTCCACAGGTGCTGTGGCCGACCCATTGCGTGCAGGGCACCGCCGGCGCCGATTTCCATCGGGATCTCGAGCTCCGCCGGCCAAGCCTCGTGGTGCGCAAGGGATTTCGCCGTGGCATCGATTCTTATTCGGCACTGTTCGAGAACGACCACAAGACCCCGACCGGGCTGCTTGGTTATTTGCGCGAGCGAGAGCTGAAGACGGTGTTCGTCGCAGGCCTGGCGCTGGATTTTTGCGTCCGCTTTTCGGCGGAGGATGCCCGTAAGGCGGGGCTCGAGGTCGCCGTGATCGAGGATGCCTGCCGCGGCATCGATCTCGACGGCTCGATCGCCGCCACCCATCAGAGCTTCAAGGCGCTCGGCATTCCCGTGGTCAGCATCGAGGCGTTCTTCTAAAGATGGCGCAAGGGACCAAGAAACCGCCGCCACCGACAGGATCCGAGCCCGGATCGGATGATCCGCTGCTGTGGCCGTTCGCTGCGGCCAAGTTCGCCATGGACGCCGCGCTCTGGTGGGTGGAGCGTAGCTCGCCCGAACCGCGCGAGACGGAACTGCCCTGGACCACGCCCAGCCAGGTCGCGCTGGAGCTCGCGACCATGCGCCTGCGCGACTGTACGAAGAAGCGTACCGGCCCGCCGGCGCTAGTCTGCGCGCCCTATGCCCTGCATCGTGCGCTGATCGCCGATTTCGCGCCCGGACACAGCGTCCTGCAGTCGCTGCACGAGGGCGGGGTGGATCGGGTCTATCTGACGGACTGGCGCTCGGCGTCGCCTGAGATGCGCTATCTCTCGATCGACAGCTATCTCGGTGACCTCAATGTCGCGATCGATGAGATCGGTGCGCCGGTCGACCTCATCGGGCTCTGTCAGGGCGGCTGGCTGTCGCTGCTCTACGCCGCGCGTTTTCCGGACAAGGTGCGCCGCCTGGTGCTGGTCGGCGCTCCCGTTGATCTCGCGATCGAGTCCGCATTGTCCCGGCTCGCGCGCAATGCGCCGGAACTGGTCTACGACCAGCTCGTGGCGCGCGGCGGCGGCAATGTCAGCGGCGAGGAGATGCTGCGCTTCTGGTCGAGGTCACTGAGCGCGGAGGATATCGCGGTGGCGTTGCAAAGGAGTTTGGCCGAGGAGGGCGGAGCTGAGCTTCTGGAGCGCTTCAATCGTTGGAACGAGGAGACGCTCAACCTGCCGGGAAGCTATTATCTCCAGATCGTCAACTGGATCTTCCGCGAGAACCGGATCGCGGCGGGAGGCTTCGTGGCGCTCGGCAGGCAAATCGATTTGAAGGATGTAAGAGCGCCCATCTTCCTGCTCGCGGGGCTCGACGACGAGGTCGTGCCGGCGACGCAAGCGCTGGCGACTGCTGATCTCGTGGGCACGCCGCCGGTTTTCATCGCCGCGGCATCGGAGCCGTCGGATCATCTCGGGCTGTTCATGGGAGCGCGAACCCATGTCCATGCCTGGCCGCGCATCACCGAATGGCTGCGCTCCGATCTCGGCGGCGGCGTTCTCGCGCGCAGGGCCTGAGCGGGATGACCTGAGGGCGTCGGGCTTGATCCCGGTCAAGCCGCTGGAGTGACATGGATCCTAGAGTGTGACGTGGAGGCTCCATGAGGCTCAGCACACTTCTGGCCGCTCTTGCGCTGGCAACTGCCGTGATTTCGCATGCGCTTGGACAGGCCAACAGCATGCGCGGCGACAAGGCCGCATCCGAGCTGATGGCCGCGCTTCAGTTCCGGCACATCAAATTGTGGTCTGCCGGCCGCCTCGGAAACTGGCCGCTCGCGACCTACGAACTCAACCAGATCGAAGCGGCCCTCGGGCGCGTGGCGCAGCCGACGGGCCGCGCCGATCAGGCCGCCGTGGCGATACAGACCTTGCGCAGTGCCGTCGATGCCAAAGACGCCGCGGCTTTCACCAAGGCGTATGGCGATCTGACCAATGGCTGCAACGCCTGCCACCGCGCCGAGGGATATGGCTTCATCACGCTTCAGGTTCCGGCGAGCTCGCCTTTCACGGATCAGCTCTTCGTCGACCAGCTCGCCGAGGCGCGCGGGCTGGCGCGCTCGATCTGCGGTAACTGCCATGTGGTCTCCGACAGGCCGAATGAACAGCCGGACTCGCGCATCCCGGCGCCGAGCTTCCCCGACCTCGCGAGTCGCCCGTCATTCTCCAGCGACGACCTCAGGCAGCTTCTCACCTCCGGTCATCGTTACCTCGGACCGAACCAGTCCATGCCGAACCCGCGACTTGCCAGTCACCAGGTCGAGGCCATCGTCGCGTTGTTCGAGACGCTGCGGGCGGAACGCTCCCGGTAAGGCCGGCATCCACGCCATTCTGAAAGGAACGGCCGCAGCATCCATAAGGGGCGGGCGGCCGGAAGTGGAGTAGGGAGGATGTTTAGCAGAGCCGTTATGCATGATTGGGAATTACGTGCATTGATCCGCGTCAATCGGCTAAGAATGGTTCGCAACTGAACCGAAGGTCCGCGCGCCATGAGTTTTCACTCGATCTACGCCCATGGATTTGCGCGCGTGGCCGCCTGCGTCACGACCTCGCACGTGGCCGATCCCGCGGCCAATGCTGCGGCGATCGTGGCGGCCGCGGGCGCATGCCATGGGCAGGCGGTGGCGGTCGCCGTTTTCCCCGAACTGTGCCTGTCCGGCTATGCGATCGAAGACCTCGTCATGCAGGACCCGCTGCTCGATGCGGTCGAGCGCGGCCTTGAGGCGATCGTCGAGGCGTCATCGGCCCAGATGACCGTACTGATCGTCGGCGCGCCCCTGCGCCACGGCGCACGCATCTACAATTGTGCCGTGGTCATTCATCGCGGCAGCATCCTCGGCGTCGTTCCCAAGACGTACCTGCCGACCTATCGCGAGTTCTACGAAGGCCGCCACTTCGCCTCCGGCGCCGGGGTCGTCGGCGAGGCGATCGCGGTCGGCGACCTGCGCGCGCCGTTCGGCGTCGACCTGCTGTTCGCGGCGGAGGACGTCACGGGCCTGACCATCGGCGTCGAGATCTGCGAGGACATGTGGATCCCGGTCACGCCGGCCTCCGAGCTGGCGCTTGCCGGGGCGAGCGTGCTGATCAATCTCTCGGGCAGCCCTATCACGATCGGCCGGGCACGCTCACGCGCACTATTGTGCCAATCGACCTCCGCGCGCTGTCTTGCCGCCTATGTCTATGCCGCCGCGGGCGCGGGCGAGTCGACGACGGATCTGGCCTGGGACGGCCAGACCTCGATCTACGAGAACGGCGTGCTGCTGGCCGAGGGCGAGCGGTTCCGGCAAGGCGGGCAGATCACGACCGCTGACGTCGATCTCGACCTGCTGCGGCAAGAGCGTTCGCTGATGGGAACGTTCGATGACAACCGTCGCCAGCGCGAGGCAAGCTTCCGCAAAATCTCCTTTGCCTTGAAGCCGCCGGTTGCCGATATCGGGTTCCTGCGCAACGTCGAGCGCTTTCCGTTCGTGCCGAGCGACGAACATCTGCTCGAGCAGGACTGCTACGAAGCCTACAACATCCAAGTCGCCGGCCTCGTGCAGCGGATGCGCGCGACGGGGACAAAACGCGTCGTGATCGGGGTGTCCGGCGGGCTTGATTCCACCCACGCCCTGATCGTCGCCGCCAAGGCAATCGACCTGCTGGCTCTGCCGCGCGAAAACATCCTCGCCTACACCATGCCGGGATTTGCCACGGGCAGCGAGAGCAAGTCCAACGCGCTTGCGCTGATGAAGGCGCTGCACACGACCTGGCAGGAACTCGACATTCGCACCACGGCGACGCAGATGCTGAGGGATATCGGCCATCCCTTCGGCAAGGGCGAAAAGGTCTACGACATCACCTTCGAGAACGTGCAGGCGGGCTTGCGCACCGACTACCTATTCCGCCTCGCCAACCATCACGGCGGTATCGTCATCGGCACCGGCGACCTGTCGGAACTCGCGCTCGGCTGGTGCACCTATGGCGTCGGCGACCAGATGGCGCATTACAACGTCAATGGCGGCGTGCCAAAAACGCTGATCCAGCATCTGATCCGCTGGGTGATCGCCTCGAAGCAGTTCAGCGATGATGTCAACCGAACGTTGGGATCGATCCTCGCCGCCGAGATCTCGCCGGAGCTCGTTCCCGCCAAGCCCGGCGAGAAGCCGCAAAGCACGGAGGCCGCGATCGGACCGTACGAGCTGCAGGATTTCAACCTGTTCTACACGCTTCGCTTCGGGTTCCGTCCGTCGAAGATCGCCTTCCTGTCGCTGCATGCGTGGAAGGATGTTGCCGGAGGTGAATGGCCGCCGGCCTTCCCGAACGACCGGCGCAGGGCCTATGCGCTTGCAGACATCCGCCACTGGCTCGAGGTGTTCCTGCGGCGCTTCTTCGCATTCAGCCAGTTCAAGCGCTCGGCGATGCCCAACGGTCCAAAGGTTTCGGCCGGCGGCTCGCTCTCGCCGCGCGGCGACTGGCGCGCGCCGTCCGACTCCAGCGCCGCTGCCTGGCTCGACGACCTCGAGCGCAACGTGCCAAAGTGATGAAGACGGACGAAAAAAGAGGGTAGGCTGATGGCGGCCGAACCTGGGCCGGAAACGGCCGACAATCACACCGGGGTCGTCAACGGCCTCTACATTTTCGAGATCGAGATGCGCGATGGCAAGCGCGGCCAGGCCAAGGGCGTTGCCGTGCTTTGCGACGGTCGCATCTTGGGTGGCGACAGCTATTTCTACTACACAGGCCACTACACCTTCCGGAAAGGCAAGTGGCGCGGCGAGATGACGGTCAATCAGCACACCGAGGCGGTCGGCAAGCCGCTGGCGTTCGCCGGCAGGGAGGTTACCTGCGGCTTCTCCGGCGGGTATTCCGCAGGCGGCGCCGAGGTCGAAGGCATGGCGCTGGTCGGCAAGACCAGCGTAACGTTTACGGCGCGGTTGACTCTGAAAGAGGCGATGTAGGCGCGGCGGCGTATCGCCGAGATCCGGGATTGAAGGCCGCCGCGCGCCTTGCGCTGTTCCTGCAGTCGGACAAGGGCAGGACATTGCCGTGCATGGCGGCGACGTCGTGATTGCTCAATCCCGAATGTCAGAGTCGAATCTTCTGTCGCGAATAAGATCGATCCCTGTGGGCAAACATGGTGCAAGTCTCGCCCAATGGGTAACCGCCGGCTGCCAATCGGTCAGCCGTGGTCGCAAAAAGCCGGACATCACCCGAAAGGCGTCGCCGGTCCAATATCCGAGCGCGACCTCACTTTTGCCTATGAGCTTGAGACTTGGTGGCTGGCCGGCTGCAGACACGATCAACAGCAGGCGCTCCTTCGCTGGTGGGATTTGAAGCGGATAAACGTTCCATTCGATTGTGTGTAACGTTCGCTGGGTCACGGCCGGATTTGCTCCTAAATCCCATCCTCAGGCAGCTAAAGCAGGGCGCTCCAAGATGATCGAGGTCGCTCGCTTCCGGCGGCACAGCGGGCGCACCGGACTTGTCGTTGGCGTAGCCGGTCGCGAATGACCCAAGCGATCTGCAACGTTCAGCGACAAACCAGCACGGGCGTTTTCGCGTAGGTCAGCACCTTGTTTGTCACACTGCCCATTAGAAGCATGGAAAGTCCGCTGAGCCCATGCGACGACATTACAATGAGATCGCAGCCTTTGTCCTGGGCTGCTGCGATGATGGCTTGATGCGGTTGCCCGTTCTCCACCTGAATCGTCTCGCAGGAAACGCCAGCCTCCTTAGCCGCATTTGCCACGTGATCCAACACGCTCGCGAAGTCGCCGGTCACTGCAAAAAGCGGTTCCACAACGTTGATTACGGATACCTTGGCGCCAACGAACTTCGCCAACGCCAACCCATGCGCCACCCCATGCTCCGCCAGCACCGACCCATCTGTCGGAATGAGAATATGCCGGTACATGCTTCACTCCCGATTGTCTGAACGTAAAGCTGCCTTCCGAAGGTAGGTTGGGCCCGCGTTTCGGATAAAGTCTTGCGATACATCAATCGGCCAATCGTGCTGCGACCGACATGTCGGCGCGTGGCTCACCGCGACATTTCGAGGCGAGACGACTGCCTTCTCTGTATTTGCAGCCACGGACTTTAATGGGAGCAGATATCCTCGAATGGAGCGGTCGCGCGTACTCCTTAGTTCTCATGCTCTTCAAAAGACCGAGAAACCGATGGGGCCCAGACAAAAAGAAAGGCCGCCTGCGTTGCCACTAGCGGCCCAAGTCTAGGGAGGAAACGCCCAAGGAGGGCAGCGATAGCGGGAGGGCTACCGCTACTCTGTAGATAAGACGATCGCGATTGCGGCTCAATTGAAACTCGGTGAACGTCGGTCATCTAAACGGGTAACGGACCTATACGAAGGTTTACGTGCTCGCCGCCCTTAAAGCCGTCCTTCTGGGCCCGCGTCTGATTAGCGCCAGCGGTGGCCGCCCCAAAACGGATGAAGCTTGCTCCGAGTTAATCTGCCTTACCAGAAAGATATTTGCAGCGGCGCGCGTTCTGCGGTTGACCGTGGTGTTTCCTTGGCAGCCTGGCCTCCTCGCCGCTCGAGGGGCTCTTTAGTTGAATAAACACTCGGCCCGGAGCCCCCAGTTCCTCCGGGCCGTTTTCCTTATCCGGATGCGTCTAGGTTGCGATCGGGAGCGGCGACAGTTTTGTATGGGACCTCATGTCGATTCCACGGGAAGAATTCGATCCTCTTGCCGCCGTCGTTGACTGGCTCGATGCCTGCCGACGGGGAGACCTAAACGCTCTGCTCGATCTGTATGATGAGCGCGCGGTCATGGAATGCGGCCGCGAGGGCGTGACCTTGACGGGACGAAATTCGATCGCGGGCTATTGGGCACCGAAGCTCGAAAGCAGGTGCTCCTTTAACCTTGACGATGTGGTCCTGACCGGCCACGGGGTTCAGATCGATTACCAGAGCTATGAAGGCAAGCCGGTCCGCTTTTACTTTCGCTTCGATCGCTCCAATAAGATTATCTACACGAGTTGCAGCCCATTGATCGGTTGCGCTGCAAGAATCTCATCCAACTGAAGACGCTCGACCTTGCCGGTGACAATCGGCGACGATGGCGTCGCCCGTCTTCGTCACCGCCTTGGTCGGGTCGCCGCGCGATATAGACATCGTCGAAACCGAAATCACCAGCCCAGGGTCACCGCCGTTGTCCCCATGCTTGCGGAATGGTAGCAATTCCCCCATGGCCGAAGGCGACCCCATCCGCATCATCCCTCACCGTGGCGTAGACGATGACTGCGGAAGTCTGGAGGTATGGTTCGCGGACGGACGGAAATCGGTCAGGTTCTATTGGGACAACCTTGTCTCACGCCGGTTGAGCGGTAACACCCTCACGCGAGAGCAGGCCACCGAGAAAGCCACGGCGCTGGCGAGGGCTGAGATAGACAAGCTGGATAACCCCGATTGAGAGCCCGGCTCAGCCGCACGCGGTCCGGAGTGCGCCCCGCTGGCGCGTTCTTCCGCCCGGTCCGCCAACAGAACCGGGCAAGCCCGGCACGCATTAGCAGCCTTTCCTCAAGGCTCGACAGATCGGGACACAAAGGCTGACGCATCAGGCCCATACCGCTCATTTCAGCCATTACGGTTCCTGTGAATGGCTCACGTCGCATTGGCGGGATCAGTGTTTTTTGCGTCGTCTTTGCTGGCGGCTCAGCCGTTTGGCGTTTGCCGCGACCCGTTTTCGGTATTGACGCACAATCTCATCGCTCGAGGCGCCTGCCATGAGGCTTGCGCCGGCTTTGGCGGCCGCCTGTATTTTTTCGCTGACCATGCGCTCGGCTTCACGCTGGGCGCCCTTGCCGCCTCGCATCAGCTTCGCCAGACGCAACCCGATCACGCGGTTTGATTCCAGCGCCAGCATCATCCAGTTCCGCATTTTTCTTGATTTCCCTGGCAGCATCCTGACCGCCTCCTAAAGAGAAACTCGGCAGCTTTACTGAAGGTTATACGCATTTCCGAGACCGCCACGCTCGACCAAGCTTTCACGAGATGAGCTTGTATTCTTGCTCGGCTTCCGGCGCGGCTGCACCTCCGGATCGGACTTCCCGTGGTTGAGCGCCCGCATGATGCCGATCCGGGCGAAGGTCGTTGGGCCACGTTACTGCGCCACAAGTATCAGCGCCTCTGTCGGTGGATGACAGCAGTGCTTTATTGTCCACAGTGTCAATCGCGATACACAGAATCGGCGCGTCTCGTCGTAGGCTTTTGCCGCGTCTTCATGGCGCGTTTTCTCCCTTAGCCTTGGGCCCGTCGCGAATGACGGGCTTCCTTAAACGCGCAGGTGACATAGAAGCGAGCTCGTCAAGCGCAGTGAAGCACCTTCTTAGCATGCTACCAGCAAGGAAGCTTCCATGCATTGTTGCAGGCTCGACGGGGGACTAGGCGGAACTCCAGTTTGATTTGCGTGGTTTGTACATTGCGGAGGAGGGGCGATTATGTTGGACGCTGCCACGCTGCGCGAAGACCTTGCCGCCTTGGAAAAGCAAATACGGTTCAATCCCAACGACTACGATCTGATCAAGAAATACCTGACATATGCTCGCAAGGTTCGTGAGATTGAATATTGTGAGAATGGCTATGTCACTGCACGGAAGCAGCCATCCAAAAATGCAAGCTCCGAGAACTCGATTGCTGCTGGCCGACGGCTAATTGATTGCGCGGAACTGGGAGCCTTTACCGCGACATGAAAGCCCAACCCGTCGGCCCACAAGGCCGCCGGGTTTGTTTTTTGGCTAGCTGTCCCGGCAGGAAATACCGAAGTTATCGCAGGTGAGTGCGAAGGCTTTTTTTGCCTTGGCGTCCTCGAAGCAAAAGAGCGTGCCGATGTCGGCGCGGTCGATATGCCAGTCCACTTTATTTTCTTTGGCGATGCGAGAGGCTTCGCCGCGCAGGAGATCCAGTTTTCTTCCCGCCGCAAAAACGATCAGGCAATTTTCTTTTAGCATTATTGCCATCCTCCAATATCAATCGGTACGCAATAACCTGCCTCTGCTTTGCCGATGTGAAATATGAATTAAATCACAGTGGATTCCGTTTCCATTGATTGAGGGAAGGCCCGCCAAGGCTGGAGGGAGCGGGTCTTCACCCCAAGCACAAGGCCGCAACTTTCCCCTGCGGCCCCGTCCCAAAGCTAGCCTGGGCCTGATTGCTTACCAAAGTCTCTATGATCTGCGGATGTTGCGCGAGATTTTTGACAAAAGAGCAATGGCAATCGGTTTCAGCCGAGGGTGCGACGCTGGCGCCAACAGCAAACCGCCGATCATAAGCAGCGCTCTCGTTTCTTCCGGCTCTCGTATGCTTCAGCCGTCACAGGCTCACACGGGCGAGGACAGCGGCAACATCCGCGTTACGATCCGGCAGCTCATCCGACGAGACAGTCGGCGACTATCGATCCGCCACTTGCCGCGAAGCGGGGCGTCGTTTACGCGGCCTTGATTGAGGCCGGAGATCCGAATTTCACTAAGATTGTCGAGCAATCAGTGTGAGCGGGAAAATCGGAGGAGCAGCATGGCCATTGTCTTTATCACCGGCAGCGCGGATGGGCTGGGTCGAGCGGCAGCGGAGTCGCTTCTAGATGACGGCCATGAAGTGGTGCTGCACGCCCGTTCGGCCGATCGCGCCGCGACCATCGCAAATCTCGCCTCGCGCGCCGCAGGGGTCGTGGTCGGTGATCTCCGCAGCGGGGCCGAGACCAGAAGTATCGCAGATCAGATCAACGCGATCGGGCGCATGGATGCGGTCATCCATAATGCGGGCGTCTACTCGGAGCGCAGCCGCGGTTCGACACCTGAGGGACATGCTGCCACCCTCGCAATAAACACCCTGGCGCCGTACATGCTGACGGCGCTGATCAAACGCCCTGAACGAACAGTGTATCTTAGCAGCGGTCTGCACCGCGGCGGGGAGGGTTCGCTGGCCGACGTGGACTGGACGAAGCGGCCCTGGGATCCCGCACGGGCCTACGCCGAAAGCAAGCTGCATGGCGCCGCGCTGGCTTTCGCGCTGGCGCGGCGCTGGCCGCAGGTCTTGAGCAACGCCGTCGATCCCGGCTGGGTACGCACGAAGATGGGCGGTCCAGGAGCGCCGGTAGATCTCGATACCGGACAGCGGACCCAGACCTGGCTGGCCGTAAGCGACGAGCCGGCCGCCTTGGTCAGCGGTCGTTACTGGCATCACCTCCAGCAGGAGCAGCCGGCCCGAGAGGCAACCGATCCAGAATTTCAGGACCGGCTCATCTCCAAGTTGGGCGAACTGACTGGTGTCGCGCTTCCTCAGGCTTAGTGGATCGCGGGCCTTTCGAGCCGGTTTCGAAATACGGCGCGGCGCGAACGTGCTTGCAGGCGCGATGCGGAAGGGCAAAGGGATTTTCGATGCGTTCCAGTCGGGGATGAGCTGCCACGAGGTCCGGTGTGCCTAGGAGTCCGGACCTCGTGACTTCATCCCCGCCCCATGGCGCCCCCGCCCATGTGACGCGGCCAGGAAAGTGTGATGCGCGTTGGCCGTCGATCGCGCGGAGATACGTGAAACTTGAGGACGTTGCTATCCGCGTCATTACGGACGTGAACTGCCGTCCCGGTGCGACGCGAGCGTGTGCTGAGGCCCACGCGATGTCCACATCTCCCTGAACGTCGGGAACCTGCCCTTCACCGGCCTGTCACTGAACTGCGTTAGCGCTGCCGATGTCATCACGCGATGGCCAAGGGAGTTCAAGACATGTCCGCTGTGCTGCCTGTGCTGGGCGCTGCCCTGTCCATCAAATCGATCCCTGCGCATCGCGACTGGCTCCTCGAACGCCAGCGCGACCTCGAGATCCAGGACTTCTTCCGCGCCGACCTGCTTGATAGCGACTGGCGCGCCACTGCGAGCGAGATCAAGAAGATGCTCGCTGGCCACACCGGACGGCTCGGCATCCACGGCCCGTTCTGGGGCTTCACGATCGACAGCCACGATCCGATGATCCGTCAAGCCGTTGCAAAACGGCTCCTTCAGGGGCTGGACGCGGCCGAATTTCTCGGCGCAACGCAGATGGTAATCCATTCGCCCTTCACGACCTGGGATCACAACAATCTCGATCTCTATCCCGAGAGCCGCGGTAATCTGGTCGAGCGGGTGCGCTCGACGCTTGCCGAAGTGATCGCGCGGGCCGAGCAAAGCGGCTGCGAGCTCGTGATCGAGAACATCGAGGACAAGGATCCCCGCGATCGCGTGCGCCTTGCGAAAGCGCTCGAGAGCCCGAAAGTGCGAGTCTCGCTCGACACCGGTCATGCCAACTACGCCCATGTCTCCACCGACGCGCCGCCGGTCGACTACTACGTCGATGCGGCCGGCGACATGCTGACGCATGTGCATCTCCAGGACACAGACGGCTTCGCCGACCGCCATTGGGCGCCGGGCGAGGGCAACATCCGCTGGACCGCCGTGTTCCGTGCGCTGGGACGGTTGAGCTCCAATCCGCGGCTGATCCTCGAGCTGCGCAATCACGATCACGTCCGCGGGGGAGCGGCGTATCTCAAGTCGCTCGGTCTCGCTGAATAGCTAACGCCAATAAGGGCAGGGGTCTTCGTCATGAGCAAGCTCACCCGTCGCACCATCCTGAAATCCGGCACGGCTGCCGCCGGCACGCTATTCCTGCCGCGGTTCGCGATCGCGCAAGGCGACAACCGCCCGTCGGTCACGATCGCGGTGCAGAAGGTAACGAACGCGAACGTGCTCGACGTGCTGCGCGAGCAGTCGAACGTCGGCGAACGCGTGTTCTTCTCGTCAATCTGGGAAGGCCTGATCTCCAAGAATTTCCGCGGCAATCTTGAGGCCGTGCCGGGGCTTGCGACCGAATGGCGCCGGATTGACGACAAGACCGTCGAGGTGAAACTGCGCCAGGGCGTCAAGTTCCATAATGGCGACGAGCTCACGGCGGAAGACGTCATCTTCACTTTCAGCCGCGAGCGCATGTTCGGTGAGACCGAGGCGAAGAGCCGCACCACCATCCAGGCGTTCGAAAAAATCCCGACGCCGCGGCCCGGCAAAGAATTGCCGCCGGATGTGCCGGCAGTGGCGCGCCGCATCTGGCCGGACCTCGTGCGCGTCGACGCCGTCGACAAATACACCGTGCGCTTCTCCAACGCGACGCCCGACGTCACCATCGAAGGTCGGCTGTCGCGCTACGGTTCCGACATCATGAACCGCCGCGCCTGGGACGAAGCCGCGAGCTATCTCGACTGGGCGCGCAAGCCGGTCACGACGGGTCCCTACAAGGTTGTCGAGCTCAAGCCCGACGTCTCGCTGACGCTGGAAGCACATGACGAATATTGGGGCGGCCGTCCGCCGCTGAAGCGCATCCGCTTCCTCGAAGTGCCCGAGGTCGCGAGCCGCATCAATGGCCTCTTGTCGGGCGAATATCAGTTCGCCTGTGACATCCCGCCGGACCAGATCGCCGGCATCGAGAAGAACGCCGCGTTCGAGGTGCAGGGCGGCACCATCCTCAATCACCGCCTGACCGTGTTCGACAAGAACCACGCCCAGCTCGCCAATCCGCTGGTGCGTCGCGCTTTCACCCATGCGATCGACCGCCAGGCGATCGTCGACAGCCTCTGGGCCGGCCGCACCCGCGTGCCGAAGGGACTTCAGTGGGAGTTCTATGGCGACATGTTCATCGCCGACTGGAGCGTACCGGCTTACGATCCGAAGCTCGCGCAGGATCTGTTGAAGCAAGCCAATTATAAAGGCGATCCGATTCCCTATCGGCTGCTCAACAACTACTACACCAACCAGGTCGCGACCGCGCAGATCCTGGTCGAGATGTGGAAGTCGGTCGGCCTCAACGTTCAGATCGAGACCAAGGAAAACTGGTCGCAGATCATGGAGCGCGGCGACACGCGCGCGGTGCGCGACTGGTCGAACTCAGCGGCCTTCAATGATCCCGTTTCGTCGATGGTCGCCCAGCACGGGCCCAACGGTCAGCAGCAGCAGATCGGCGAATGGACCAATGCGGAGCTGAACAAGCTCTCCGAGTTGTTGGAGACCTCGACTGATCGGGAGGCCCGCAAGAAGGCGTTCGCCCGCATGCTGGCGATCGCCGAGCGCGAGGACCCCGCCTATACGGTGCTGCACCAGAACGCGACCTTCACCGCCAAGCCCAAGTCGATCAAGTGGAAGGCCTCGCCGGCGTTCGCGATGGACTTCCGCGCCGGCAATTTCGAGGCGTAAGCCGTGGTGACGCCGCTGGTCAGCATCCAAGGCCTGAGCGTCGCCTTCAACGGCGTGCCCGTGCTGCACGGCGTCGACCTCTCCTTGCGTAAAGGCGAGGCCGTTGGTCTCGTCGGCGAGTCCGGGTCGGGCAAGTCGGTGACTTGGCTTGCCGCGCTCGGCCTGTTGCCACGTCACGCGCGGGTCGCGGGCTCGGTGCGGCTGGATGGACATGAAATCCTTGGCGCACCCGCCACGACACTCGATCAGGTGCGGGGCGGGCGTATCGCCATGATCTTCCAGGATCCGGCAAGCGCGCTCAATCCGGTGCTGACCATACGCAAACAGCTTTGCGAGGCCTTGGCGCTGCATCGCGATCTCTCGGGCGAAGCCGTGAAGGCGGAAGCGCGGCGGCTGCTCGATCTCGTCGGCATCCCCGATGCGGCGCGGCGGCTTTCGGCCTATCCACACGAATTCTCCGGCGGGCAGGTCCAACGCATCATGATCGCGATGGCGCTGGCTGGAAACCCCGACCTGCTGATCGCGGACGAGCCGACCACGGCGCTCGATGCGACGATTCAGGCGCAGATCCTGGAGCTGCTCTCCGCGGTGCGCCGCGAGATGAGCATGGCGATGGTGCTGATCAGCCACGATCTCGGCGTCGTTGCGGAGAACTGTGACCGCGTCGCCGTGATGTATGCTGGCCGCATCGTCGAGGAGGCGCCGGCGGCGGCGCTGTTCGACGATCCCTGGCACCCCTATGCGCAAGGCCTGATCGGCGCGCTGCCGCCGCTGGACGGGCCACGCCGCAGACTGACGGCGATTCCGGGAACCGTTCCCGATCCGTCAAAAATGCCGGCGGGCTGCGCGTTTGCGCCGCGCTGTGCCTTGGTGGCCGAGCAGTGCGCTCGCGGTGCGCCCAGCCTTGCGCCGCTCGGCGATGCGCGCGCTGTCGCCTGCGTCCGTGCCGAAGCCTCGCGCCGTGCGTTGCTCGGGATCGCCGCGGAATGAGCGCGCCGTTCGTCGAGGTCGCCGCGATCTCGCGGACCTACATGATGCGCTCAGGCATGTTCGGACGGAGCACGGCGGTGCACGCGGTCGACGGCGTATCGTTCTCCATTCGTAAGGGCGAGACGCTTGGCCTCGTTGGCGAGTCCGGCTCCGGCAAGTCGACGACGGGCCGCATCGTGCTCGGGCTGGAGACGCCTGACGGCGGCGTGGTGCGGTTCGACGGCAAGCCCATGGCTGCGTTGGGGTCATCGAAATGGCGCGCGCAGCGTGCGCGCCTGCAGATGATCTTTCAGGATCCGCTGGGGGCGCTCGACCGCCGCCTGTCCGTCGCCGACCAGATCCGCGAGCCGCTCGAAATCCACGGTCTGGGCGCCAGGGCCGAGCGCGAGGCGCGCGTGCAGGAATTGCTGCGCGCGGTCGAGCTCAGTGAGCAGCACGGCCGGCGTTATCCGGGCGCGCTTTCCGGCGGGCAGCGTCAGCGCATCGTGCTAGCGCGCGCGCTTGCGACGCGCCCCGATTTCCTGGTGTGCGACGAGCCGGTCAGTGCGCTCGACGTTTCGATCCAGGCGCAGGTGGTAAACCTGCTCGCCGATCTTCAGGCTCAGCTTGCGCTGACCATGCTCTTTATCAGCCATGATCTGCGCGTCGTGCGCCAGATCAGCAATGTCGTCGCTGTGATGTATCTCGGCCGCATCGTCGAAATCGGCAGCGCCGACGATCTTTTCGCCCGGCCGGAACATCCCTACACGCAGGCGCTGGTCTCGGCTTCGCCGGCGCCCGGCCGCCGCAGCGCGGGCCGCATCGTGCTGTCGGGCGATCCGCCGAACCCCGCCGCGCGTCCCTCCGGCTGCGCCTTCCATCCGCGCTGCGCGCGCGCGATGGCGCGTTGCGCGACCGAGCCGCCGGCGCTCACTTCTGTTGCAAGCGACCGTCAGGTCGCCTGCCATCTCGTGACCGGGCCGCAGGCCGAGAGTCGGGATGCGGCGTGATGGGACGTTACTTCGCCATCCGCATCGGTCGCGCGCTGCTGACGATCATCCTCGTCGTCACCTTCGCCTTCGTCGTGCTGCGCCTCTCCGGCGATCCCTCGTTGATGATCCTGGGGCCGGAAGCACCTCCGGAGGTCCTTGCCGCCTTCCGCAAGGCCTGGGGTCTCGATGACCCCATCTGGATGCAATATGTCGACTACTTCGGTGCCATCGCCAAGGGCGAGCTCGGCCGCTCCATGCGCGACGGCCGGCCTGCGATTGAGCTCGTGCTGGAGCGGATCCCCGCAACGCTCGCGCTGACGCTGCCGGCTTTCGCCTTCAAGGTCGCGCTCGGCATTCCCGCTGGCATCTACGCTGCGCTACATCGTGGCTCGGCGATCGACCGTGCGGTGATGATCACGGCGGTTGCCGGCTTCACCGTGCCCAGCTTCGTGCTGGCGTTGCTGCTCGTGCTCGTCTTCGCCGTGCAGCTCGGCTGGCTGCCTTCGGGCGGGCAGGAGAGCTGGCGCCACGCGATCCTGCCGATCGCAACGCTCGGCCTCGGCGGCGCCGCGGTGCTGGCGCGCTTCACCCGCAGTGCGATGCTGGAGGTGCTAGGCCAGCCCTATATCCGCACCGCCTCCGCCAAGGGCGTGCCCTGGCGCAAGGTGGTGACGTCGCATGCGCTGCCGAATGCGGCGATTCCGACCGTGACCATTCTGGGCTTCATGGTGGGAACGCTGATCGCCGGTGCCGTGGTCGTCGAGAGCGTGTTCGCCTGGCCGGGCGTGGGGCGGCTGCTCGTCGTGGCCGTTGCCAACCGCGACCTCGCCGTCGTGCAGTGCATCCTCTTGCTGGTGGCGCTGACCATGGTCACGTCCAACCTGATCGTCGACTTCCTCTATGGCTTCCTCGATCCGCGGCTGCGCGCCAAGGCAGCCCACGCATGACCGACGCGACGCTGAAGGATACAGGCGTTGGCCGCCGCATCAGCTTCCCGAACATTCCGGTTTCGGTTGCGATCGCAGCGGCGTGGATCATCGCCATGCTGTTGGTGGCCGCTTTCGCCGAGAAGATCACCCCTTACGGCTTCACGCAGTTCGACCTCCGCAATCGCCTGGCGGCGCCCGGCAATCTCGCGCACTGGCTCGGCACCGACGAACTCGGCCGGGACGTGCTCTCGCGTCTGCTCGTGTCGATCCGCATCTCGTTGCTGATCGCGTTCGGGGCGACCGCGATTTCGGCCGTTGTCGGCACGACGCTCGGCTTCCTCGCCGCGCATTTCCGTGGGGCTATCGAGCAGCTCGTGCTGATGCTGTCCGACTTCCAGGCCAGTATTCCGTTCCTGATCATGGCGCTCGCTGTGCTCGCCTTCTTTGGCAATTCGCTGCCGCTCCTGATCGGCCTGATGGGATTGTTCGGTTGGGAACGCTATGCCCGCATCGCGCGCGGCCTTGCCATCTCGGCCAATGCGCAAGGTTACGCGGCCGCCGTCCGCCAACTCGGCGCGACGCCGACGCGGATCTACCTCAGGCATATCCTGCCCAACATCGCCTCGACCCTGATCGTCTCGACGACGCTGGTCTTCCCCGAGGTGATCCTCATGGAATCCGGCCTGTCGTTCCTTGGGCTGGGCGTGCAGCCGCCGATGACCAGCCTCGGCAACATGGTTGGCTATGGCCGCGAATATTTGACCCGGGCGCCCTGGATCATGCTGGCGCCGGCCACCACCATCGTGGTGACGACGCTGGCGGTCTCCATCATCGGCGACTGGCTGCGCGATAAGCTCGATCCGACCCTGCAATAGGGGCAAGTTGGGCTCCTGTAGTCCGGATGGAGCGCAGCGAAATCCGGGGCAGGCGCATCGGGCGAGACGGGTCCCGGATTGCGCTTCGCTCCATACGGGCTACGAATGAGGCCGCGCCCGCGCCGGGAGCAGGGGAGGCCTGCGAACGGCCGATCCGGCCCTGTCAGGCCCAAGTTCCCGTTGCGCCCTTCGGCGCCGTGCGCTATCCGGCCGGAAAGGCCTGAGGCGGCTCACAATTTCCCGCCAGGCTCAGCCAACCAGGACGGAAACCGCCATGCCAGCCTATCGCTCCCGCACCACCACCCACGGCCGCAACATGGCGGGCGCGCGCGGCCTCTGGCGCGCGACGGGCATGAAGGATGCGGATTTCGGCAAGCCGATCATCGCGGTGGTCAACTCCTTCACCCAGTTCGTGCCCGGCCACGTCCACCTGAAGGACCTCGGACAGCTCGTTGCGCGCGAGATCGAGCAGGCCGGCGGCGTCGCCAAAGAGTTCAACACCATCGCGGTCGACGACGGCATCGCCATGGGCCATGACGGCATGCTCTACAGCCTGCCGTCGCGCGAGTTGATCGCCGACAGCGTCGAGTACATGGCCAACGCCCATTGCGCCGACGGCCTCGTCTGCATCTCCAATTGCGACAAGATCACGCCCGGCATGCTGATGGCGGCTCTGCGGCTCAACATCCCCGCGGTGTTCGTCTCGGGCGGGCCGATGGAGGCCGGCAAGGTCAAGCTGCACGGCAAGACGCATGCGGTCGACCTGATCGACGCGATGGTCGCCGCCGCCGATTCCAAGGTCAGCGATGATGACGTCAAGGTGATCGAGCGCTCGGCCTGCCCGACCTGCGGCTCGTGCTCCGGCATGTTTACCGCCAACTCGATGAACTGCCTCACCGAGGCGCTGGGCCTCGCGCTGCCCGGTAACGGCTCGGTGGTCGCGACCCATGCCGACCGCAAGCGCCTGTTCGTCGAGGCCGGTCACACCATCGTCGATCTCGTGCGCCGCTACTATGAGCAGGACGATGCCAGCGTCCTGCCGCGCAACGTTGCGAACTTCAAGGCGTTCGAGAACGCGATGACGCTCGACATCGCGATGGGCGGCTCGACCAACACGGTGCTGCATCTGCTTGCGGCCGCCCATGAGGGACAGGTCGAGTTCACCATGCGCGACATCGACCGGCTGTCGCGCCGCGTGCCCGTGCTGTGCAAGGTCGCTCCGTCCGTCGCCGACGTCCACGTCGAGGACGTGCATCGCGCCGGCGGCATCATGGGCATCCTCGGCGAGCTCGATCGCGCCGGCCTGATCGACACCAAGGTTTCGACCGTGCATGCACCGACGATGGCCGATGCGCTTGAGCGCTGGGACGTCAAGCGCTCGAAGAGCGAGACGGTCCGCACCTTCTATCGCGCCTCGCCCGGCGGCATCCCGACCCAGGTCGCCTTCAGCCAGGAGCGCCGCTATGACGAGCTCGATCTCGATCGCGAGAAGGGCGTGGTGCGCGATCTCGAACACGCCTTCAGCAAGGACGGTGGCCTTGCCGTGCTCTACGGCAACCTCGCGCAGGACGGCTGCATCGTGAAGACCGCAGGCGTCGACGCCTCGATCCTGAAATTCTCCGGCCCCGCGCGCGTGTTCGAAAGCCAGGACGCCGCGGTCGAGGGCATTCTGGGCGGCAAGGTCGTTGCCGGCGAAGTCGTGGTCGTCCGCTATGAGGGACCGCGTGGCGGCCCCGGCATGCAGGAGATGCTCTATCCGACCAGCTATTTGAAGTCGGTCGGCCTCGGCAAAGCCTGCGCGCTCGTCACCGACGGGCGTTTCTCCGGCGGCTCCTCAGGGCTCTCGATCGGTCATCTGTCGCCGGAAGCCGCCGAAGGCGGCAACATCGGTCTGGTGCGCGACGGCGACCGCATCGCGATCGATATCCCGAACCGCAGCATTCAGCTCGAAGTCTCCGACGAGGAGCTGGGCAAGCGCCGCGCGGCCGAGGAGGCGCGAGGTGATGCGGCCTGGCAGCCGCAGAATCGCAAGCGCAACGTCTCGACTGCGCTGCAGGCCTATGCCGCACTGACCACCAGCGCCGCGCGCGGCGCGGTGCGTGAGGTCAAGCGCCGCTCCAACTGAGCGGCGTTATCGCGCGCTGCGATCCGCGGATCGCGGCATGCATAGTCAATGAAGCGTTAGCGGCCGGCCGCGATTGCGCGGCCCCGTTAAGGATGCCCCGACGAACTTTCTTCGATGCGGAGTTCACAGCGTATACTGCTGCGTGCCGACCCATCGATCCAAGTCATTTCCCGCGTAACTGGGGCACCACCACCATGTCTCGTACCATTGCCGTCGTTTTCGCCAGCGCAACCGCCGCCATCGCCATGACGGGCGCAGCGTCCGCCGGCTGCTACAATTGCTACACCCCGCCGCCGTGCACGACCTGCTACCAGCAGCAATACGTGGCGCCGCAATATCGCACCGTTGAGGAGACCGTGATGGTCTCGCCCGGGTCAGTCGTCGCCCATCGCACGCCCGCGCAGTATCGCACGGTGATGGTGCCGCAGACCGTGATGGTCGCGCCGCCCGGCGTGCAGTACGAGCGCATCCCGCCGCAATATGCGACCCGCCAGCGCGTCGAGATGGTCTCGCCCGGCTACTCCTATTACGCCCCAGTCGTCTCGCCCTGCGCATCCTGCGGCGGCTACTGAACCAGAATCGGAGCAGACAAAAAGCGCGGCGCCCTTGGCGCCGCGCTTTCGTTTGAAGCGAACGAGGCCCGGAGTTGGAGACCAGTCCAACCGGGCCTCGTAACCGGCGACGCCCTGGGCGGCGGCGCCGATGTCGGAATTGATCGTGTCCGGCCACGTGATGAGGGCCGTTGCAAGCTCCGCAACCTAAGCGGCCAAGCTGACAGCGACCTTACACGTGGTTCCGGTAGGCGAGGCGCTCGGAGAAGCCGTAGGTTCTGTTTGGGGAAGCGAGGTCCGGCATTGGAGGCAAATCCGAACCGGACCTCGCAGTCGCCAACCCCGCGGGGGAATCGGCGACTCCGAGTAGATCGCATGGCAGGCTGACACCCGCCTGACGAGGCCCGCCAGCGTGAAGCGGCGGCCCCTGTGTTCACCGCCTCAGCCGGCGGGCATGTGTTGCGAGACGCGATCGCGCCTGCCTTCGATGGGGCCGGCGCTTCATGCGCGACCCGCCATGAGCGGGTTTATCGTCTTGTCGATGACCTCGAGCTGAGCTTCGGACAGGCGGTGATAGCCGCCGTCGCGTGAGTGTGGCGCAGGTCATAAAAGCGAATGCCTGGCAGGGAGTGCTTCCTGACCAGCCGCTTCCATTCGTTGATGACGCTGCCCCGAGATTGTGAAGGTCCCGAACGGAGTAATCCGCATTCACCTTTGGAGGTAGCGCCCGCTGCTCGAATGAAGCGTAGCCGGTTACATCTTCTCTGCAATTATAAGCGCCTGTGCATGGTGCTAACGGTTGCCGGGCGCGACGCAAGCGAAATTACGATTAGCGAGGGGCTTGCCGAGCGCTACGTTTGCAGTGGAGCCCACGCGGGTCCGCTCAGAAAGGGAATTACGCAATGAATACGAAGCATGCCTCTGTTCAACTATCGCGCGCCAAGAATGCGCTGCAATTGATCAAGCGCTGCATCAAGGACGGTGAAGAGCACCAAGCGTTCACTCATGCGGGCGTCGCGCTCGACGCACTGTCACAGATCGAAGGCGATACCCTGCCTGATGACATCGTGATCCATTGGGACGATCGCGCAAACTACAACCGGTACAAAGTCGCCTGCGAAGTGCAGGACGTTGGCAACCTGCGCGCTCTCGCCCGCGAATTCGTCAAGGTCGTGGAGCGCGCCAGCGAAGAAACCCAATCGACGGAGGCGACGTGGCACGATGACGCTGTGACGCTGTTTGTCAATAAGCTGGAAAACTTGTGCAACTCAGAACGTCGCTTTAGCGAAGTCTACGCCAACTGCAAAAAGAAGATGGAGGCCCCAAGCAAAGCATCGAACGTGGTAACATTCTCACGGAACTGATCAGCGTGGCCGTTGACGTTGCGCCCACGATCACTGCAAAGGATGCGGCGAGACTGCAAGAAGCCGCCGCCGCACTCGACCTAAATCGATCCGTTCTCGGTAAACGCGCAAGCTGCGCACTAATAGCCTTGTCGCTGAACGGTGTGAGGTGTGCCCGCCGCGCAGGCATTCGATGCCCACCGCGAGCCATTTGAACACTGTCAGGCATCCGAACAGTAACGTCATCCCCATCGATCGCCAGCCAGTGCGGGCTGGGTGGTTTACCACCTTGCCCGCGAATGGTGTTGAGTTGGGGAGGGACAGCCTCTTCCGGCGCGAGCCTTCCATCTGATGAGTGATGACGGTGCATAATCCGGCGATAGACAACGGGCTAATGGCAGCTATAAACAAGCCCGCGAAGTCGGCCACAGATGTTAGCAAAGCTGTTAGCGGAACTGCTTGGCGTGAAATTTAGGTGGCCTGTTTTCGTAATGAATTCAAAGAGTTGGAAGGGTGGCCGAGTGGTTTAAGGCACCGGTCTTGAAAACCGGCGTGCCCGCAAGGGTACCGTGGGTTCGAATCCCACCCCTTCCGCCAGTATATTGTTCTCCACTGTTCGTGGTCGTTCGAACTCCACAACAAAATCAGTGACTTGTGCCGGAAGGCTGTACTTCGCAGTTCGGCGATGTTCTCCCTAGTTGGGTCACTGACCGTAGATTAGGCCGGTGGTTCACCGCTCCTCCAAACTCAAAGGTCTAAGTGATTGTGTTAACTTGAGTGTTTGACCCTCGTGCAGGGGCGGCGCGTTCCTAGCTACGGCGACAAGCTACGGATGGCATCTCCAACAATGGCGCCTTCGATGCCGGGTTTTGGCCAAGGCTCATCTGAGTCCAAGAAGAGGTAGCTTCAATCCGAGCCATTCTCGAGCGATGTTGCGACGGGCGTGATGCTTGCGCGGCTTTCGAACAGAAGAGGAAGGACGTGCTCAAGAAGCATCCGTGGCAAGATCAGCCCGAAGGTCATCGCTAGGACGACCAGAAATGCAGTGGCGCCGTTTGCGGCCAAGTTCGTCATCAGCGCCGCCGGCGCACGCGGCCCCATCGAGACCAACTCGACGACGGCGCTCGCTGCCTCGAATAGAAAGAAGCCTGGCATCATCGAGACAACCGCGGAAAAGCCGACTGCAGCGAATGGAAGATGCCGGCGATCGACCACCGGCGTGACGATGATGCTGACCAGCATACAGGCGGCGAGCGCCCCGGTCGCAACATTCGCCCCCGCGAGCGAGATCAGTGCCCAGCGTGCGGCATGCCCGAGCATGCCCGCTGCGATGGGGAGCGGTAGCATGCGCCACGGCATCGAGAAGAAGGTGCCGAAGGAGGCGACAGCGCATCCTGCCGCAATCACATCGGCCAGCAACGGCGCGGGCGCGGACGGTCTCGTGACCGGGAGTACTGCGCCGACTGCGGTGAAGCCCAACAGCAGGCCGAAGCAGATCATAAGCACGACGATGCCGGCGTAGGTCAGGCGAGCGATGCCAAGCGCGATGCGCGTGCGGACGAGGTCGATCGCACCGTTGAGAAGATGTGGGCCAGGCACCAGCACCATGCAGGGACAGAATGCGACGAGAGCGGTTGCGATCGGCTGATGCAAGCTGCTGGTAGAGACAGCGGCTACGATGCCGGCGATGAGGGCGGCACACAGCGGCTGGATGAACGGGCTGCTGCTGAAGCCTGATAGCCAGCGGCGGACCAGCGCGCCGAGCGCGGCACTTGCCGCGATCAGGATCAGGCTCGCCGGGTCTACCGCGCCGAAAATGATCCCGAGCGACGCCGCGCCTACGGCTGCCAATGACGTGAAGCGGAATACGGAAACCGGTGGCAACCTCCCGGCCAGCAACAGGGCCGGCCGTACTTCCTCAACGCGTAGCGAGCCCTCGCACAGCCGGTCCACAATGGCCGTGATGGCAAGCACCCTGTTCATGTCGACGCCGAGTGGTTTCGCGGGAACTATCTGGGACAGAGATGTGCTTTCAAGCTCGACGATTAGCTTGTCCCAATCCGGGAGCACTCTCGCCGACACGCCCATAGCGCGTCCGAGCCGTTCGGCGGTGACGACCGTCCGCTCTGTGGTCTGCCCGTGAGTAAAGAGGAGGGTGGCTGCTAGTGCAACGATACCGAGTGCCGCCTCGTACGCCGGAGTTTCGAGGTCAGTTCGAGGTGTTCGAAGGACGACCGCCATTGGGAATCAGCCTCGAAGTTAGGATGCGATCCCGCGCCCCGGATCTAATGTCCGGCGCTCTGTCCGCCGTCGACGTGGAGGATCTCGCCGGTGGTGAAGGCGGCACCTTCGAGGTACAGCACCGCATCGACAACATCGCGCACCTCTCCCATCCGTCCGACCGGATGCAGCTTGGCCAGGAAGTCGTATGTTTCGGGCGCATGCATCGGCGTCTTGACAGCGCCGGGTGCCACGGCGTTAACGCGAATACCCTTGCTCGCATATTCGATTGCGAGCGACTTCGTTGCGGCGTTCAGGCCGCCCTTTGTGAGGGCGGCCAGAGCCGATGGCACGCTGCTGACCGCGTGTTCGTCGAGGCTGGTGCGCTCGCGGTATGCCCTGACCAAGGCCTCGCCGATACCCTGCGATGCGCCGGTGATGATAGCGACTTTCCGTTCTGTACCCATTTGGGGCCTCCATATTCTCGGCTGAATCGGCGGACGGCGCCGCGTTGCTCGCTTGCCTACTGTGCGGTCCAGCCGCCATCGACGGAAATGGTCGTACCTGTGATCTGGTCTGCCGCAGGCGAGCAGAGGAAAGCCACGGTGCCGCCAAGCTGCGCGGGAGAGACGAAATCCAGAGATGGTTGCTTCTCTGCCAGAAGCTCCTTGGCCGCTTCCTTCTGATCGATGCCCCTTTGCGCGGCAATGTCGCTGATCTGCTTTTCGACCAACGGCGTTCGCACCCAACCGGGGCAGACTGCGTTGCAAGTGACACCGCTGCCGGCCGTCTCCAGGCCGACCACTTTGGTCAGGCCGACCAATCCATGCTTAGCCGCAACGTAGGCGGCTTTATGAGTTGAGGCGACGAGGCTGTGCGTTGACGCAATGTTGACGATCCGTCCCCAACGCTGCTTTTTCATCTGGGGCACCGCCGCGGCAATGCCGTGGAATGCTGCGGACAGATTGATCCCCAGGATTGCATCCCACTTTGCAGCCGGAAATTCTTCGACCGGAGCGGTGAACTGGATGCCGGCATTGTTCACCAGAATGTCGAGGCGTCCGAATCTCTCGACGGTCGCGGCGATCAATCCGCGTACAGCCTCCGCCTTGGACATATCGGCGCCGTCGTAGACGACGCGCACGCCGTGCTCACCTTCGATACCGGTGCGGATCGCCTCAATCTCGCGAGCGTCGCCGAAGCCGTTCAACACCAGGCCGGCGCCGAGCTTGGCTAGCTCTTTCGCGATGCCCAGTCCGATGCCGCTGGTCGATCCCGTGACGATTGCTACTTTTCCCTTCAACATGATGCTTCCCTTCGATGTTTGAGACACAACAGAAAGATGGTCAGTGGGCGCCGCCGGCGTCGAGGCGGTCGGGCTTGGTGAGCATGAGCGCCGCCGCCAAGGCGACGATCTGCGAAATGCCGAGCAGATAGAAGGTGTCGCTGAAGCCGAGGATGAATGCCTGCTTCTGGATAACCTTGCCGATTGCGACATAGGCGCGGTGAGCGGCGTCGACGCGGTCGATCACGCCATGGCTTATAAAGTAGTGCGTGAGCTGATCGAGCCGGGTACGGGTCGCCTGCTCGAATAGCGTGACCTGCTGCGAGAGTATGTTGGAGTGATACTGCTCACGTTTGGTCAGCAACGTCTGCAGCGCCGCGATGCCGATCGCGCCGCCGAGGTTGCGCATCATGTTGAACAAGGCCGACGCGGACCCCGCGTTCTCCTGTTCGATTCCGGCGGTCGCGACCGCCGAGAGCGGCGCAAAGACGAGGGCTTGGCCAAATGCGCGGATGACGTTCGGCCAAAAAAGCTGATCGGCTGCATAGTCGTTGGTCATGTAGATATTCATGAAATTGGAGCCGCCGAACAGCACAAAGCCGATGCCGATGACAAGGCGCGGATCGAATCGCTTCATCAGACGAGGTACCAGCGGGATCAGCACGAGCTGAGGCAGGCCAGTCCATGCCAGCACCATGCCGATCTGCTCGGAGTTGTAGCCCTGGATGCGGGACAGATAGACCGGCAGGATATAGACGGAGCCATACAGCGATACGCCGAGCAAGAAATTCGCGAGCACGCCGAAGCCGAAATTGCGACGGAACAGGATGCGCAGGTTGAGCAACGGCTTGTTCGCGGTCAGCTCGATTGCGAGGAACAGCGTCAACGCGACCGCAGCTATCACCGCGAGGCGAACGATGAAAGGCGAGCCGAACCAGTCGTCCTTGTTGCCTTCTTCCAGGACGGTCTGAAGTGCCGCGAGCCCGATCGCCATGGTGATGATGCCGGTCCAATCGCCGTCTCGAAGCAGCGAAAGATTCATCGGCCTTGCTTCGAGAGAGAAGAAGAGCATGCCAATCATGATCGCGCCGGGCACGACGTTGACATAGAAGATGTATTCCCAGCCGAAATTTTCGGTGAGATAGCCGCCGATGGTCGGACCAATCGCCGGTGCGAATGTTGCGGAGATCGCAAACATTGCCAGCCCGATCGGCTGCTTTGCCTTGGGCAAAAGCGTGATGATGAGCGTGAATGCCATGGGGATCAGCACGCCACCGGTAAATCCTTGCACCGCCCGCAGCGCGATCATCTGCGGCAAATCCTGCGCGAGCGCGCAGGCTGCCGAGAACAGCAGGAACAGGAAGGCGTTGGTAAGGAGATAGATGCGGACCGAAAAGACCTGGGCAAGCCAGCCGCTGAGCGGAATCACCACGATCTCGGCGATCAGGTAGGACGTGGAGATCCACCCGCCGTCATCGATGCCCGCACCAATCCCGCCCTGAATGTCGGCAAGCGAGGCGTTGACGATCTGGATGTTGAGCACCGCCATGAACGCGCCCATCGTGGCTCCGATCACCGCGAGCCAGGTTTTTGCCGAGACGGCAGGAGCCGCTGGCAGCCGGTCTTCGCGGGCGGGAACGGCGTCGATGGTGGTGTGCAGTGTTGTCATTGTGTCCTCGCATTCGAGGCCCGATGGGCTATTCAGCTGCGGGCGCCCCACGGGAGGCGAGGTGCTTCTCGGCGTTGCGTTCGGCGACGACAGTCCACTTGGTGTCGACAGTAGGCTCTGCCGACATGCCCGGGCGCAGCAGACCGCGCAGGGTCGGGTTGTCGAGCACGATCTTCACCGGCACGCGCTGCACGATCTTGGTGAAATTGCCGGTGGCGTTGTCGGGCGGTAGCAGCGCGAATTCGAGCCCGCTCGCCGGTGACAGGCTGTCGACATGGCCCTTCAGCCTGGTCGAATGGAAGCTGTCGATCCGCAGCTCGACCGGCTGTCCGTTGCGGACATGGGTGAGCTGGGTCTCCTTGAAGTTGGCGACCACATAGACTTGATCGAGCGGTACGACCGCCATCAATTGCGTTCCGGCCTGGACATATTGGCCGACCCGCAGGGTGCGCGCGCCGACTGACCCGTCGACGGGCGCGGTGATCTGCGTATAAGAAAGGTTCAGTGCCGCCTGCTGCTCGACGGCGCGTGCGCGGTCGAGTTGCGCGACAGCCTGCGCGCGCTGGGTCGAAAGCACCTCGACCTTTTTGTTGGCGGCGAGCAATCCCGCCTTGCCCTGCTGCAGTTGTGCGGTCTGAGAGCGCAATGCTGCGTCGGTCTGCTGGGCGCGTTGGATCGTTCCCGAGCCCGATTTCATGAGGTCGTCGTAGCGGGCGCGCTCCTGCTGCGCGAATTTGAGGTTGGCTTCAGTCGCGTCGACCTCGGCCGCCTGCTGCTGAATCAGAGGCTGCTGCAATTCGATCTGCGCGTCGAGGTTCTTGATCGCGGCTTCCGAGGCCGCGACGTCGGCCTTGGCCTGGTTCAGCGCGGTTTTGAAGTCGCGATCATCGATGCGTGCCATCAACTGGCCGGCCTTCACCGGTTCATTGTCCGCGACCAGCACCTCGGCGATGTAACCGGAAACCTTCGGCGCAATGATTGTGGAGTCGGCTTTGACATAGGCGTCGTCGGTCGTTTCCAGGTAGCGGCCGGTAGTGATGTAGTAGTGGCTGAAAGCGGCAGCCCCGGCGACGCCAAGGGCGGCGGCGAACGCCAGAGCCGCGCGCCGGATCGCCTGACGCGACGGGCGAAGGCTTGTTTTCGTTTTCTGCTCGGAAGCATACGAAAGAGTCGACATGGTATTCTCCAAAGTCGGGTGGGCCGCTAAATCTCAATCGGGGCGGTGGACGTCATGCGTGATGATGCCGAGCTCGGGAGCTGGCGGGTCCAGGCGGCGTGGGTCGGCCAGCGTGCGGCGGATATCGTCCAATCCGCTTTGCCAATGCGCACGCATCGCGTTCAGCCCGAACTCGTAGTCCTTTGAGTGACCCTCGTAGATCTTGGACTGGTAGATCAGGTGGATGATGTTGTAGGAGCGATGACGGGCCATGTCCGTGATGGCGCGGATTTCCGGATCCTGCTTTGCGCGTTCCGGCAACTCCCGGATCGTCCGCTGCAACGCCTGGCGCATCTTCTGCATGCGCAGTGCCTGGTCCGTGATAGCGCGCGTGCGGCTCGAATATTGGATGTCCTTCTGCCGGCTCGACACCTCCATCATGTCGTGAGGAACACGCCCTCTGGCCGACCAGAGATCGACCTGGAATGTCAGCGTGTCACGCGGCTCGCTGGACAGCACGCGTGAAAGAGGGGTGTTCCAGACGACACCGCCATCCCAATAGTGTTCGCCGTCGATCTCGACGGCGGGGAAGCCCGGCGGCAACGCGCCGGAGGCCATGAAATGCTTTGGTCCGAGCTTGCGTTCGGTCGTATCAAAGTAGGTCAGGTTGCCGGTGCGAACGTTGACCGCGCCGACGCTGACGCGCACGTCGCCGGAGTTTAGCCGATCGAAATCGACGAGCGTCTCCAACGTCCGCTGCAACGGCGCGGTGTCGTAGAAGCTGGTGGCTGCATCGCCCGAAAAGGGTGACCAGAACGGTGACGGGAAGCGCGGCTTGAAGAAGCCGGGTTGGCCCTGGAATAAGGCCCTCATCGCGGCAAGCGCGTTGTGCCATGAGCGCATATCGAAGGCGAAGGGCAGGGCATCGGGCAGCCCTTCGCCGGCGGGCCACCCCACCGGACACGCACAGATGGTCTCCCAGAACTCGCGTAGCCGCTCGACCCGCTGGTTTTCCGGCGATCCGGCAATGACCGCCGCATTGAGCGCGCCGATCGAAATGCCGGCCAACCAGTTCGGCCGGATACCGGCCTCGTGCAGGCCCTCATAGACGCCGGCCTGATAGGCTCCCAGAGCTCCGCCACCCTGCAGCACCAGGGCGACGACGTCATAGGGCAGCGGCGTGGACGCCTGCGGCACCGAATTGATTTGCTCGCGCATCACCTTCAGCATTTCGTAAACTCCCGATATTGCGGCTGATCCGGTCAGCCTGCGTTCGCTTCGATAAGGATCTCGGACCTGGATTCGCGTCGTAGTGCGGTCGCGCCGGGCGACAGGTAATCGTGGACGACAGTGCCAAGCCCGAGCGTCAGGTCGGCCACGAGGTGTTTGGCCGACAGCACTTGAAGGACCGGAAGTTCGGCGACGGGGGCGAGGGCATGCGAATACAGGTCCAGCGCAGCCGGCCCGGTCCATGCGCCTTTCACGGTGATGTCTTCTAGGTGGTAGCGGACCAGCTCGCAGATGCGTGCCGAGCCATCGACATGCGGGATGATCTTGAGCAGAAAGTTGGGTGCGGCGAGCTTCCTTGCTTCGACCTCGGTGTCGAGGGCGCGGTGCTTGTAACCCATGGTGCCGGTCGCGATTCGAACCGAACCGTAGTTCAAGGTGCCGACGAGCGTATCGATCTCGACCGCGAGCTTCGGTTGCGCCAGCTTCTTGGGAAAGCCCCAGAGCTCGCGTCCGCCGGCGATGGGCGGATGATCATTGAGGAACATCTGATGGGTGAAGCTGCCGGCCTGACCTTGATAGGATACCGGGATGACCTGGCCGCTTTCGGTGTAGTCGCCAAACCCCGTTGAATCCGGCATGCGGATGAATTCGTAATTCACCACCGGTTCGGTCAGCTCGAGCGGTGCCGGCACGATCCGGCGCAGCGCCTCCGGATCTGTCCGGTACTGGATTATGAAGTACTCGCGGTTGACGAAGCGGTAGGGGCCGGGTGGGAATGCCGGGTTCGTCAGTGGCATGGCGAACGCGCTCGCGCGCACGGTGTCGTGTTTCATCGGGGTCGGCTCCAGTTAGGTCGATGGCGAAGGAGCCGCGCTTCTACGTGGGAAGCGCGACCATATCGCGTGAGGCCCTTAGACTTCGGTGACGTGCTCCGGATCGGCCGACGCCAGCGCGGCGGCACGCTCGGCCCGAGGCGGATAGATCCACACTGTGTTGATCTCGTGCTTGGTCTTCTTTGCAACCTCGCCGACGATCTCGACTTTCCGTTCCCAGCCTCGCGTGAAGAGCGCGCCGGCTTCGCCGAGGTCGAGGCACGTGACGTAGGCTTTCTGGTAATACGGCTTGGTCGGGACGCCCAGGAGCTCTGCGGCGGCATTGTTGCCCGCAAAGGCCCCCATCCTGGTGGCGTGCTGGCAGGACATCAGTGCGAAGTTGCCGATATCGTCGCACGCTGCCTTTGCGGCATCGCCAGTGGCAAAGACGCCAGGCACGGACGTCACGCGCAGATCCTGATCAACGAGCAGCCGGCCGAGATTGTCGCGTTCGGCGGGGATCTGCTGGGTCAATGGCGCGGCGCGGATGCCTGCCGCCCAGACGACTGTTTCCGCTTCGATGCGTTCGCCATTTGAAAGCGTGACACCGGTTTCATCGAGCGAGGTGACGCCAGCGCCGACCCGGGTCTCTACGCCGAGCTTGCCCAGGGCATCCTCGATGACGGGACGAGGGCCAGCGCCCATATCGGGAGCGATCGCACCGTTGCGTTCGACGATGATCACGCGCGGCTTGGCATCCTTACCGAGGATCGCACGAAGCCGTGCCGGCATCTCCGTCGCCGCTTCGATGCCGGTAAAGCCGCCGCCGGCAACAATGACGGTGTCGCGTCCGTTTCTTGCCGGCCGATCCGCCAGGCTGTGCAGATGCCGGTCGAGGGCGATCGCTTCGTCGAGCTGGTCAACGCTGAAGCCGTGTTCGGCAAGGCCCGGAATATTCGGGCGGAAGAGCCGGCTGCCCGTGGCCACGACCAGACGGTCATAGGAGAGCGTCTTTCGCGTGCCCTTGGCGGTAGCGACCTGCAGCATGCGGGACTTGGTGTCGACCGTTTCGGCGCTGCCTTGCACGTAGACGATGTCGATGGACTTGAGGACCTCCAGCAGAGGCGCCGTCAAGGTTTCCGGCTTCGACTCGTAGAGGCGTGGGCGAACCACCAGTGTCGGCTCCGGCGCAACCAGCGCGATCTCGAGTTCGTCGGGTGAAGCGCCCTGGATCTCGCGGAGGCGTGCGGCGGAAAGTGCCGCGTACATGCCGGCGAAGCCGGCGCCAATGATGACTAGTCGCATGTGATCTTCTCCTGTTGGTTGATCTTCGGACATACGCGCGTTGCCGCCGGCCGCTCCCTGAGCGGCTCCTTGCGACCGGCGACGACGCGAAGAGGTGAAACGAGATCGTTATGTCTTAGGGGGAGCAGCTCGGCGTCGATGCCGCCCAGCGGCGGCGAAAGAAGATCGGCTCGGTGGCGTTCGGGCCGCCCCAATTGGCGTAGGGAAGCTGCGTGTTATCGTTGGCTACGATGGACATCGTCGGGTTCGTCCTCTGCAGGGATTGTGGTGGAATTTCCACCTCCTCGCCAGTTGCAGAGGTGAAGCGAACTGCCAACGAAAGTCCGTACACGATTGTCGTTGCGACGAGTCTCCGCCGCGGCGCGATTGCAATGAGGCTGGCGAAGGTCTTCGAGGTCATCGTTTGTCTCCGTCTATTGGGAGCGTGGGGGACCCTGATCATCTACCGGACCTGAGCTGCAACTGCGCCAGCGCGATTGCGGCAGCTGCAGAGCGATTGCTGCTACCGCATGCGCCGTCGCCAATCGCTCGGCGTTTCGCCGGTCAGTTTCTTGAATGCTGCGGTGAACGCGGTTTGGGAAGCATAGCCAAGCTGCGTGGCCACCGACGCGATCGATGCATCGGTATCGCGGAGCATGTTCATGGCTTGATCGAGTCGCTGCTGGCGCAGCCAGGCATGAGGAGAAAGCCCGGTGCTTTCCTTGAACGCGCGGCAGAAATGGAAGCGCGAGAGCCCGGCGTCCGATGCGAGCGCAGCGAGCGACACGTCAGCATCGATGTCCGAGCGCAGGCGTTCGACCGCGCGTCGCAGGGCATGGGGAGACAGCCCGCCCATGACCGGCTCGAACGTGGTTCGCACGCCGGTGTGCTCAGCCAGGATGCGTGTGGCGAGGAGATCCGTCAGTTGCTGCCTGAACAGGAGATCCAGGGCCGCATTGCCCTCCAGCACCTCTGCCGCACTCATCAGCAACCCGGATATGACGGGGTCGGGATGACCCGTTCGTTCGAGAAGATCGCCGGGAGCGGCCGCGTTGGCGTCGCGCGCAATGCGTTCGAGCGCCGTATGCGGAAGATAGAGTTGGATGACATCGACGAAGCCGGGAATATCCCATCTGGCGCTTGAACCGGACGGAATGATCGTCACGACTCCGGAACGCGCCGTTCCAATCGCAACCGATTTCCCGGTGCGCCGCTCCAGGCGCTGAACGCCTGTGGGGTAGGTCATGATGACGTGGTCCGTCATGGGCTCGACGACGTCATGCAGAGCCCCATGCTTCCAATGCGCGATGGCACCGTTGGAGGGATCCGAAGCCATTTGGAGCGGTGCGGTCTTGAGGACGCGCGCCATCTCCACGTCGGCTCGGCGCCGTTCGGCGGCGGGGGAGTCGCCGTGGCGCGCACTGGATGCGACGAGCGGAGCCTCCAAGGGATCGTGCAGGATCGGCTTGTTCACGGAGCTGTCCTCGCGTTCTGAAGGCGCTTCATCAACTGCAGGAGCGCTGTTGCTAACGGACGCGTCGCCGCCAATCGCTCGGCGTTTCCCCGGTCAATCGCCTGAACGCCGCGGCGAAAGCCGTCTGAGAGGCATAGCCAAGCTCCACCGCCACCGACACGATCGAAGCGTCGGTGTTGCGCAGCATGTTCATCGCCTGCTCGAGCCGGTATTGCCGCAACCAGGCAAGAGGTGAAAGTCCAGTGCTCTCCTTGAAGGCGCGGCAGAAGTGGAAGCGCGACAGTCCGGCATCCGAAGCCAGGGCATCGAGGGAGACGTCCGCATCGCTGTCCGAGCGCAAGCGTTCGATCGCGCGGAGGAGGACTTTCCGCGAAAGCCCACCCATGGTCGGCTGGAACGTGGTTGGCGAGCTGGTGTGCGCAGCCAGGAGGCGCGTGGCCAGGAGGTTTGTCAGCTGATGCCTGAACAGCGCATCCAGTGCCCGATTGCCCTCGAGCACACCGGCAGCGCTGAGGAGCAATCGGGATGTAATGGGGTCGGGATGCGCGGTTCGTTCCAGGAGGTCGGTCGGTGTGCCGGTCCCAGCTTCGTCGGCAACGCGCTTCAGCGTTTCGTGAGGAAGATAAAGCTGAACGACGTCAACGGGCTTCGGAATATCCCATCGGGAGCTTGATCCTTCCGGAATGATGATCACGACCCCGGGACGAAACGTTCCACTCGCAACCGATCTTCCCGACCGTCGCTCCATGTGCTGCGTCACGCCGTTGTAAGCCATGATGACGTGGTGGCTCATGGGTTCGACGACGTCGTGCAATGGTTCATGCTTCCAGTGGGCGATCCCGGCACCGGAGGCGTCCAATGCCATGCGAAATGGCGTGGTGTGGAGCACACGCGCCATCTCGGCGTCGGCGGCACGCCGGTCGGCGGTGGGCGAAGAGTCCGAGCGCGCCGCAGGCGCGGACAGCAGAGCTTGCAAGGAATCGTGTGACGTTGGTGTGCTCATGGCGTGTGCTCATTTCCTGAAGGCGCGGAGACCCCGTCTCTCCAGTGCTCGCGACAATGAAGGCAAACGTCACGCGAGGGTATCGTGCAACCGGTCGGGTCTTGCTGAGTGAGGGAATAGATCGACCTATACTATGGGATAGCAGGGGTTGGACGGCGCGATCGCATCGCATTCTCGCCCTCCAAAAAAGCCACTGAAAGGGCGGGCGAAATCAGTGAGGCGCTCCATCCGGATTGCCACCGGCCAACATTGGCAACGGAAGCGTAAAGCGAAAATGCGCGCCGCCGTTCGGTCGATTTATACCCGAGATGCTGCCGCCATGCGCGGTGATGATCGAGTGGCAGATGGCCAAACCGATGCCGAGTCCGTTATCCTTGGTGCTGAAGAAGCTGTCGAAAATGTGTCCGAGATAAGCTTCGGGAACGCCAGGTCCGTTGTCGAGGACGGAAAAGACCACGGCCTCTTCCTTCTCAAGGCGCGTCTGGATATCTATTCGGCGCACGGGTTGTCCCGACTGCACGACTGCCTGGACACTGTTGACGAGCAGATTGATGACCACCTGCTGCAACTGAATCCGGTCGCCCATCACCTGGGGCCGATTGAAGTCGAATGCCGTAGACAGGGCGATCGACTTGGAGTCGATGTCGTGTCGGATGAACAGGATCGCTTCCTCAACGGCCTCGTTGAAATCCAGGAGGCGTATCTCGGGCTCATGCTTGGCCGCCATGCCTCGTATGCGGTGAATGATCTCACTGGCTCGACGCGCATTGGACACAATTCGCGACGTGAGTTGATTGACCTTCTCGATGTTTGGATCGGGACGAGCCAGCCATCTCAGGCTCGTCTCACCGTTGGTCACGATGGCCGTAAGCGGCTGGTTGACTTCGTGCGCGATCGACGTCGCCAACTCTCCGAGAGTTGCGATGCGGCCGGCATGCGAGAAATCCGCCTGCAATTTTCGCAGTTGTTGCTCCGCATTCAAACGCTCGCTGATGTCCAGCATCGTTATGAACGTGTTGTCAACCTGCTCGGGAGGCACTGGATAGGTCACCGTGAAGAGCACGTCGATGATCGAGCCGTCGAAGGCCAGAATCCTGGTCTGCTCGACGAAATTCCGTCGTCCCTCGAAATGGGCGACCATGACCCGCTCGGCGAGCCCCGGGGCGGCCGCGAAAATGTAGCGGACGGGCCTGATCATGTCGGTGCGGTTGGCCGCACGAAACAGCGACGCCGCATCCCGATTGGCGTCCGTCACGCGAACGACGTCCTTGGCATGCTCGACCAGCTCCGGATGCTGCTCGAGATAGGCCGCAATGTCGCGTACTCCGCTGGCCTTCAATTGGTCGAACGCTTCGCCAGCGCTGCGGGAATCAACCTGCCAGAGTGCGGTCGGCAGGTATTGAATGAGGTTCTGGTATCTCTCCTCACTCGCTTGCAACTCCCATGATGTGCGATCGTCGTTTCCCACGCCACTGAGCGTCACGAATACCGTCCCGGGGGGCTTCGCCTCCGCCGCGTGCCACACCCTGACGATCGGGTCCCGCAAAGCTCCGCTCATGACAATTCTGCGTGTTTCCAGCGGCGATTGGTTGGTCGCAACGCGTTCCAGCAGCCTGGCCAGAATCGCCCGGCTCTCGGCTGGCCAGAATGTACCAATGGGCTGACCGATCATCTGCTCGTAACGGGCATGGACCCCGAACATGCGGACCGCGCGATCGTTCACGGCAACGATGTTGGCCGCAGCCAGTATGCTATCGACCCAGTCCGGCCTCCGGTCAAAATCGACGATGCCACCGTCACGCCTATCGTTGGCGATTGCATCGAGCAAGGGCCGTGTCGGCGAGACGTCAAGCTCCCAGCACGCGGCGAGCGCGCCCTGCAATTCAGCGTCCGTCCGCAGGTATTCAGCTCGCGAGAGAGCTCCCAGATGTCGGCCGAACTCGACGACATCGACAAGACGACCGCTTGAGCTCCGCCTGACGATCTGGCGCACGGCAACCGTGAGCTCCGTTCCGCTCAGACTGCGCCGAGATAGCACGCCCTCCCATCGGCCTTCACGCAGCAGCGTGTTGAAATGATCATCGCCAGATGGCTCGGGCGAGCGGATCTCGTCGAGATGTCGTCCCACCATTGCCATGGCAGGCCATCCGTAGAGAGCTTCGGAGGCATCGTTCCAGTACAGGATGATGCCAGTTCCGTCACTGACGATGACGCTCTCGGATGCAAAGTCGGCCAACTCGCTGCCATGAGGCGAGGCAAATGTGCTCTGCGGGGCGGCTGGTCGTGCAATGTTAGTCATCGGACGGTGGGTCCCGTCGATCGCCGCGCCATGAGTGGCCCGCCTGGTTCAGGATGTTCTGCAAGATATGAAAGAGGACGTCGTCATTCACTGGCTTGATCAGACAGGCATGAGCGCCGCCGCTCAGCGCGCGTGCCTGCGTGGCTGGGCTCGTATCCGCGGTGATGAAGATGACGGGCATTGATGAGCCTAGTTCGCGCAGTCTCTCCTGAAGCTCGAGCCCGCTACGGCCCGGCATGCTCACGTCCGTGATCAGACAATCAAAGCGGCCTGGCTCAAATTCGGCCATGAAGGCTTCCGCCCGATCAAAAGTGTGAGATGGCACGTCCATCACCTGAAGCAGGTCGGAGAGAGCCTCACGCACAGCTTCGTTGTCATCGACGATGGCGACTAAGGGCGTTTCGGACGAGCGGTTGTCATTCGCGGGCATGGCATGACGACCATCCGCCGATTGCCGGCCGGCTTGTACCTGTTCTTTGGTGTAGGTTGCCTACTCCCCTCGAAGCTCCACAGGCAACGTTTCCCATATGCGGATCAGATCTCCAACTGACGTCGCTTGCAGTTTTCTGCTTGCATTGCTGCGGTGAAGCTTAACGGTGATTTCGCTTATGCCGAGGTCGAACGCGATCTGCTTGTTGAGGCGACCCCTTGCCACCTCGCGCACCACTTCGCGCTCGCGCGGTGTCAATTTGGAAAAGCGGGCGGCGTGTTGCTCGAGGCGGCTGGCCACGGCTCTCTGCAAGATATCCTTGTCGATCGCCGCAGTGACGGCATCGAGCAGCGTCTGGTCCCTGACAGGCTTGGTCAGGAAATCAACGGCTCCCGCTTTCATCGCCTGGACGGTCATGGCGATATCGCCATGGCCGGTAAGGAAGACAACCGGCCGCGTATTGCCATTTTGGGCCAGAAGCTGCTGGAGATCCAGGCCGCTTGCTCCAGGCATACGAACGTCGAGAATCAGACAGCCCGGCCGGTCCGGAAGGTCGGCTCGCAACAATTCCTGCGTCGAGCCGAAGCAGCATGCGTCGATGCCCACCGACAGCAGCAGCTCCCGGAGCGAAAAGCGGATTTCCTCATCATCGTCCACGATCAGGACAAGCGGACGATCGGTTTTCTCGGCAACGATACTCATCGGAAAGCGGGATAGGGGCGACAGGGTCTGCTGGTGGGCGGATGCGATTGTCCGAAGCATTTTGCATGGTCTCCTGGTCGCTTCTGCCCCGCGGTCTTTCGACTGCTTTCTTCACGAACGCTCATGAGCCTTACGTCCTGACGCAGCCATCCACGGACGTCCGGGCTTCTACGGTGTTATAAGGGTTGTACGATTTCGGCGTCTTTCCTAAATCCACCGTGCTTTGTCCGATTCTGTTCCGAGCACGGAACTGTGAGCGGCGGGGGAACTCGCAGAGGTGGCTCATCAAGAGATGTAACAAAGGTCTTGAATTTGCTTCGGAATCGTCCCGCGAGCGTTGGCGTGGCAGCAATGGATTCGGAGCAGCAAAGCTGTACGGTCGCTTGCCGAATTCCGATAGTGTGCGGGAATCCGGCAAGCAAATCATGACCTGCTCGGTCGGACTTCACGGATGAGACTAAATCGAAATGGCACAGTCGCAGCCCTTCAGTCAGCGTTTCGGGAAATTCCTCCATCTGGAGGATACGCCGCCCACGCTGATAACGCGGACATTGCGCAGCCTCGAACTCTCGGTCACCGAAACCCGCAACGATAATCCAGTTCCGGGTCTTTCCGGGTCGTTGACAGCCGAGGATGCCTTCCTCGTGAGTCTGAAGCTCCATGACTTTCCGGATTGTGAGCTTTGGGAAAAAGGCAAGTGCCGCATGAAGGCCGATGTTAGGGCAGGTGCCACGTATCTGTACGACCTCAAGCACGATCCGCGCTATGTGATCGACAAGCCGTTCCACTCCCTGTTTTTTTACCTTCCGCGTTCGGCGCTCGATAACATCGCAGACCAGCCCGGAGCGACACGCGTCGATCAACTCGATTGTCAGCTCGGCATAGGCCATGACGACAACGTCATTCGTCACATCGGCGCGTCGCTGCAGCAGGGGCTGCGCCGGCCGGACGAGACCAACCAGCTTTTCGTCGATCACATGATGCTCGCGCTCACCGCGCATGTCGTCCAGACCTATGGCGGCCGGAGGTGCATCAGTGAATTGCCGCGCGGCGGCCTCGCCTCGTGGCAGGTGAAGCGCGCCTGCGAAAGGCTGGACTCTGATCTCGGCGGAACGCTTTCAGTGCAACAAATCGCCGCCGAGCTTGGCCTTTCGGTCAGCCATTTCTCACGCGCGTTTCGTGCGTCCACCGGATTGCCGCCGCATCAATGGCTGCTTCGCCGGCGCGTCGAGGCAGCCAAGCAGTTGATGAACGTCCGCGACCTGCCGCTGTCCGAGATCGCGATCACGGCCGGGTTCGCCAATCAAAGCCACTTCACGCGAGTGTTCTCGGCCACGGTCGGCGTCAGCCCCGGAGTTTGGCGTCGCGACGCGCGAAACGCACCGGACAGAGAGATGTAATTCTGTTTGCTTGGACCGCCTCAACCCGCGTGGCAGATATCGATGTTCCGCGACCTCAAACATCTGAATTGACTGCCGGCACGGCGCGCAGACAAAGAGCCAGGTGCCTCCTTGCTCCATCAGGCCGTCACAGGCAGGACAACGAATCGCGAGCGTGCCGCAATCGACCATGGCGTGAATCCCTAGTCGGCGGCTTCGTGCCTCTGGATCGACGTCGGCTGTTGCGCGCGACGCAGACGAAAAAGCTGCGTCATTTCAGCAAGCTTTGACAGACACCCCTTCCGCCACCTGCTAATCCAACAGTGTTTAAGTACGTCCATCTCTGACGGTACGCCGAAGCGTAATCTCTGCGAAGCTCGAATTAGACCCTACGCGGCCGACGTTGCCGAGCTGTGCGGCGCTTTGCTTTCGCGCAAGAACCATTCGACAGGCCGCACGGAAAGGTCCGGCTCACCATCGGAAATTGACGCTCGCACGCTACTGTCGCCCAAGCAAACGTCGCCAATCGCTCCAAATGAATATTTTATGACGCACTGTGCGTGCGTAGCGAGCGCATCCCGTTGATGATCCTGTATCCCAATTCCCACACTGGGACTGAAAAGCGTCTGTTTGTTGCTTATCGGGCAGACATGCGCATCTGTTTTATTTCAACGTTTGCTTGCCTGACACAGTGATTGGCTGGAGAGATTTAAGTGGACCGTTCCCTGATAACTGATATGCCGCGCGACAAGTATGTCGGGCGGTGCAAGCAGCGAGCCTTGGACTATCTCGACCGAGACGATCTTAAAAGCGCGGTCGGGTCGTTTGTCAGCGATATGAGCGCGCGTCGCGATTGCGAATTGCCACATCACTTAGCCGCCCTCGGCGTTTTGCTGCTGATAGGGAACGATGTGCTTGGCTGGAGGACGCTGATCGAAGGAATTAGGTGATGATCGCTCGCGAGGAGTAAACAGCGGCCATTGTCTGATAGAGACCTGCAAGGCTGCGACCTTTAGGAGCGCAGCGCGGGCGACGAGATCAACACCATTTGGTCACGCGATGGAAACGTTCACGCTCATAGTTGATGGCCTCGCGCTCGCCGCTTTCGTGTCGGTTCTCATCTTTGCAAACCAAACACGAGGACGAAGGCACTAACGCCGGATGCTCATCATGTCGGCGCGCTGCCGGCTCTGCTTGTCGCAAGCCTCCCACACGAACCCCGGCTCGAGGTCGGAATGCCGCGGATCGTCGGGCCATTGATCGACCAGCGTCGGCATGAGCTTGATGTTGTGGCTGCACTTGTAGTCGGCGCAGAACACGATCAGGGTCGTTCGCACCGAATGTCTGATCGACAGTCGGCTTGGCCGCCGAAGCGGCGGCGCTGCCACAATATGCCTTTTCCGGCAGCATAGCGCACGAAACCCGCCCTGGCCGGGCTTAACCAGTTGCGAATGACGTAGATGTAGGCATTGAAGGCTGCTAGGCAGTTGCTGGGGCCCGCATCGCGGAAAGGTTGACCTGCTTCCCGTACATCCCCCAGTTGATCTCGGGGATCTCCTGGACGGCGACGTATACAGGCATTTTTCCTTCGCCAATGGCAGCGTGTTTGCCAAGGATCGCTGTGCCGTCCTCGATCAGCCGCTTCTTGCCAGGATCGTCGAGGCCGCCCTCAATTGCATTGATCAGCAGGGCTACGATCGGATGCGATGCGACTTCTCCACCGCTGAAGAAGGCGGTGGGCTCGTGCTCGGCGAAGATTACCCAGACCCCCGATCGGATTGACGATGTGTCCGCAAGGCGCTCGCACGCCATTCCGAGGTCTGTCAGTTCGGCTGCCACTCGCGCGCGAGCCTCGGGGGTGAAAGCGCCGCGGGGAGCGTGAACGAACATCTTGGGCACACAAACCTCCTCTTCTCCGGTCAAGCGCTGCTCTCACTGATGGCGGTCGCCGGCTCGTCCGAATCTCCTAGGCCGGTTCCGCAGCAACCAGGCGAGATGCTCGCGGCACTGTCACGGCAAAGACAACGAGACCGGCGAGCGTCAAAACGAAACCTGCCCAAACCGCGGACAGCAATCCGTACCCGTAGTCGCGACGGGTAACTTTGGTCCTGTTTCAGAGAGTACCACCACCCCTTCACGCTGCAAGCGAGGAGTTAAAGCAGGCAAATTCCGGTGGAGCCGCTGGAGGTTTGCGAAGCCGGAAGGTTCACTCTTTGGGGGCGGCCAAGAGTTTCAACTTCATTGCATGAACACCGCCCTCGGCAAGATCCGGCAACTTGGCGAACCACGCCTGCACGTACGGCTTGGCATTGTGTTCCTCAAAGTCTGATTCGTTGGCGAAGATTTCATAGAAGATGAAGTGGCCGTTCGCCTCCCGGTCCTCCTGCAGGAAATATGCGATAGTTTTCGGATCACTCCGAACGAGGTTGATGAGCGGCAGCGTTGCAGCGCGTAGTTCACTTTCCTTCCCGGGTTTGGCCCGGATCTCGGCGACAACCGAGAAAGCATTGTGGGGCAAACGGCTGTATCCTGCTCCCGGACCGTCCTGCCCACGTGATGGCGAGCAAGCCATCACAATGGCCAATAGTAGGAAACCCAGGGAACGCACGTTGAAAAAGTGTAGCATGCCTATTCTCTCACCTCAGAATAAAGCCGGACTCTCAACCGGCGCTCTGTGTTCGGCGACGCCATTCGAGGGCCTGCTGGAATGTCTGCTTCACGGGCTCGAGCGCTTGCACGAACTCGAGTTGCTCTCCTTCAGGCCCCTTGCAATAGATCAGCGACCAGCCATTCGACTTGCCTTGCGTAATCCTGTTGGCGTTGGCGCTCATGGGCGCAGCCTTGCGCTGTCCTTCCGTTTCCACAGAAACGACACGGTTCGCTTTCACTTGAGCCATACCGCGGCGGGCGCATTCGGCCTCAAGATCGCTGATAAACTTCGCAAAATTCACATCATCGCGAATGTAGAAGCAAATATGCATAGAGCGGGGATAGGCAGGGCTCATGTGGTCGCGCGGCTCCGCCCAACTGTCTCCGTTTCCCATGGGCTGCACCGCCTCGCGATACTGCAAGAGCTCGATCACGAAATTGTCGAATTGGACGAAGCGAACATCCAGCCGTTGCGCACCGCCTTTCAAGTCAGGCACTCCGATCGTGCGGGGATCGACTTTAAGCTCTCGCGCAATGATCTCCTGATCGGTCATTAGTGTGTTATGGATCGGCGCGCCGTGGAAGTCGCCATCGCGCATAACTTCGTTTCCGCCGAGAACCTCCGTGTAAAATTCGAAGGCACGGTCCATATTTTGGACGGTGAGGCCAAAGTGCTGGGCTCCTTGAAGCCGTGCGCCTAAAGGTCCGTTATCGCGATCAATGCGATTTTGCTGCGCTGCTACTGGCGAAGCAGAGGCTAGAATCGACGAAGCGGCTCCCGCGAGTGTTGCGCCTCCGGCCGCAAGAATGACTTCGCGACGGTCGTGAGTTATCGGCTCGCTGCCAGGATTTGTCCTTCTCACAACTGCATCTCCTGTTCCGCCGTTTGATGGTGACTGGCGAAAACAATTACAGGCAGCGGCGCGCCGATGCATATCAATTGGGGTAAATTCCGATAAAAGGCGTTGCCAGCGAAGGGAAGACGCCATCCAACGTCGAAACGACAATTGTAGATTGTTGCGCATCTTCAATTGGCTGCAAGGCAACGTTAAGCCGGACCAAAGAACGTCCAACAGCGGTACCTTCCGGCTTCGAGCCTTACGGATTGCCGCGCAGAAGGATGATGATGAATTCGGTAAAATCGCCCGGCTCGGTAGCCACGTCGATCCTGCCGCCATGCTGCTTGACAACAATTTCATGGGTCATCGAAAGACCGAGCTCCCGTTCCTTCCCGTCGGCTCGGCGGTGAAGAAGAGGTTGAACATCTTTCTCGCACCTCAGAGAGATGCTGGCGCCGTTGTCGCGAATGCTGGTTTCGACAGCGTTGCCAAGATTCCTCGCACAGGAAACCGGCTTTGGATCGCAAAGGCAATTTCGTCGGAGTCTTTCGGGAAAGCGACGGGGCTGACGCCAGGTCAATATCGCGCTTGCTTCAACCATGAGGCGCGTGCTGGGATTCACCGTTTCCGCCCGCGCGTAGCAAGATTTGCGCATCGGGCCGTAATATTCGGTAGCACGCGCGGTTTCTGGGCGGTAGTATTTGTGAAGGCTCTTGCTTAGGACCGCAGCGGCGCGGGCTCCTTGCGCGTCGCTTGCGACTGAACCGATGTGAACCAGCGCTAAAATGGATGCAGTTCGCTTCGCTAAAATTGGGGATAGTAGCTTCCACATTGCGTGGAAGGACGGTGGGCGCGTTTTCTGCCGGGGATGGCACAAGGGCCCTGATGGCAGTCTCGTCGCTATACTAGCAGTGAGGCCTGCCTCGGAGCATCCGCATCCGGCCATCATCGATCGCCTTGCGCACGAATATGGATGGAAGGACGAGCTGGATCGCGCGTGGGCGGTATGTCCGTTAGACTTCCTTCATGAAGGCGGTCAGACTGTATTGCTTCTCGAAGACCCGGGCGGGGAGCCGCTCACGGCGTCGAGCGGCGTACCAATCGGCGTCGAAAGCTTCTTGCGCCTCGCCATAGCTATCGCCGTGGCGGTGGGCAAGCTCCATGAGCGGGGTCTCGTCCACAAGGATATCAAGCCGCAAAACATCATCGTAGATCACGCGAGAGGCGAGATCAGACTGACGGGATTCGGCATCGCGTCGCGGCTTCGGCGTGAACGTCAGGCCATCCAACCGCCCGAGACCATCGCCGGCACGCTGGCTTACATGGCACCGGAACAGACCGGCTGGATGAATCGTTCGATTGATTCCCGCAGCGACCTCTACGCGCTTGGCGTCACTCTGTACGAGATGCTGACCGGAAGCCTGCCGTTCGCTGCTTCCGATCCAATGGAGTGGGTGCACTGCCATATTGCGCGGAAGCCGGCGCCTCCGACCGATCGGGTGGGAAGCATCCCATCTGCGCTGTCCATGATCATCATGAAGCTGCTCGCCAAGACGGCCGAGGACAGATATCAGACCGCCGGCGGACTTGTACGGGATTTGCGACGCTGCCTGGCGGAGCTCGAAGATCGGGGCCAGATCGGAGAGTTTCCGCTGGGCCAACACGACACGTCGGACCGGTTGACGATTCCTGAGAGGCTCTATGGACGCGAGCGCGAGATCGAGACGCTGCTTGCCTCGTTTGATCGTGTTGTCGAGGGTGGAACGCCGGAGTTAGTGCTGGTGTCCGGCTATTCCGGGATCGGCAAGTCCTCAGTCGTCAATGAATTGCACAAAGTGCTGGTGCCGCCGCGCGCACTTTTCGCATCCGGCAAGTTCGATCAGTACAAGCGTGAGATCCCGTACTCGACCTTGGCACAAGCCCTTCGAGCCTTGATCCGGCTGCTCCTGGGCAAGAGCGACGCCGAGTTGGCCGGCTGGAGGGAGGCCTTTCACGAGGCGCTCGGCGATAACGGCCAACTCGTGGTCGATCTCGTCCCCGAGTTGAACCTCATCATTGGCGATCAGCCCCCGGTCCCTGTGCTTAGTCCCAGGGATGCACAATACCGATTTCAGCGTGTCTTCCGCCGCTTTATAGGCGTGTTCGCCCAACCAGAACACCCACTGGCTCTGTTCCTCGACGATCTGCAATGGCTGGACGCTGCGACGCTCGACTTGATCGAAAACCTGCTGACGCAGTCAGGGCTGAACCATCTGATGCTGATTGGCGCCTACCGCGACAACGAAGTGGATGCCTCACACCCGCTCATGCGCAAGATTGAGGCGATCCGCCAAACCGGTGCGCGAGTGCAGCAGATCCAGCTTGGACCGCTTGGCCATGAGCATCTCCGCGAATTGATAGCGGATGCCATCAGGCGCGCACCGCAGCCGGCATCACAGCTGGCAAACCTGGTTCAGGAAAAAACCGCCGGTAACCCGTTTTTCGCGATTCAGTTTCTGCACATGCTCGACGACGAGGGTTTGCTCACCTTCGATGTCGATCAGGGACGGTGGTCCTGGGATCTCGAGCGTCTTCACGCTAAGAGGTACACGGACAATGTGGCGGACCTCATGGCTGCGAGGTTGGTCCGCCGCCCGGAAAAGACGCAACAAGCCCTGCAGCAGTTCGCCTGTCTCGGTGCCGTCGCCGATACAACTACGCTGGCGATCGTTCTGGAAACCTCACCAGACCAGATACACTCCATTTTTTGGGACGCACTTTCTCAGGAATTGGTCGAGCGCCGCGGAGATTCCTACCATTTCACGCATGACCGCGTGCAGGAAGCCGCGTACTCGATGATCCCAGAAACCTCGCGAGCCGATAGTCATCTCCGGATTGGAAGGTTGCTAACGGAGCGAATGCCGGCCGAGCAGCGCGAAGAGGCGATCTTCGAGATCGTCAGCCAGTTCAATCGGGGCGCTGCCTTGATCTCCTTGCGGGAGGAGCGCGAGCAGGTCGCGCAACTCAACCTCGTCGCCGGCAAGCGCGCAAAGGCCTCCACAGCATACGCCTCGGCTCTCTCATACCTCAATGCAGGTATGGAGCTGCTGGCAGAAGAGGCGTGGGAACGCCGACAAGAGCTGGTGTTCGAGCTAGAGCAGCACCGGGCTGACTGCGAGCTCTGCACGGGTGCGTTGCAGAACGCCGAGGAGCGCCTGGCGACACTCGCAACGCGTGCCGTCGGCACGCTCCAACGTTGCGCCGTGGCGCACCGCCGTACGCATCTCTACATGATGCTTGGAGCGAACGAGCGTGCAGTCGCTGTCGCCCTTGAATGCCTGCGGCATGTGGGCATTGATTGGTCGGCACATCCTACTGAGGCGGAAATGCGCCACGAGTACGAGCGCTTCTGGTCACAGCTCGGAAATCGCACGATCGAGGACCTCGTTGACCTTCCGATCATGCAGGATCCGGAGGCTCTGGCGACGCTCGGCGTGCTCACGGGACTGGGCTCGCCGGCCTGCTACACTGACCTGAACTTGTTCACGCTTAGCGTCTGCAAGGCCACCTGTCTCAGCCTCGATCTCGGCAACAGTGACGCCGCACCATATAACTATGAAGACATGAGCCTGATCGCCAGCACTCGCTTTGGCCACTATGATCAAGCTTACCGACTCGGAAAGATGGCTTGCGACCTGCTCGAACGTCGCGGCTGGCATCACTATGGAGGACGCACCTATTTCGTTTTTGCTTCTCACCTTCCGTCGACACGACCGCTTAGGGATGCGATCGATCCGGCGCGGCGCGCATTCGAGATGGCGCAAGAGCACGGCGACCCTGCTTTTGCCGCGATGGCCTCCCGCGCTCTGAATTCCGTCTTTCTTGCCACAGGGCATCCGCTCGATCAGGTCGAACTTGATGCAGAGCACGGATTGGAGTTCTCGCGGCATTTTGGATTTTATCAGGACAGAATTTCCGCGCCCCTCGCGTTGGTGCGGACACTGCGTGGGGAGACCACGAAGTTTGGCTCTCTCGACGATGGTCGGTTCAACGAGCTAGCATTTGAAGAGCGCACAACAGGTCGACCCGTCCAACCCTTCCAGGAATGCTATTACTGGATCCGGAAGCTCCAGGCGCGTTTCTTCGCTGGCGACTACGTTTCGGCAATCAATGCAGCGGAAAGGGTTGAGGAATGGTACATGAACTTACCCTCGCTGTCGCTATTCATGCTGGAGGAGGAAGAGTATCACTTCTATGCCGCGCTGGCTCGTGCTGCATTGTGCGAGTCCCAACCGTACGAAGAGTATCGGGAGGCACTTGGACACCACCAGCGACGGCTTCGAGGCTGGGCGGCAAATTGTCCACAGAACTTCGAGGATCGGGCAGCGCTGATCGACGCAGAAATCGCCCGTATCGAGGGACGTCCGCTTGAGGCCATGGAGCTGTACAAGCGCTCCATCATGTCGGCACGCGACAATGGCTTTGTCCACAACGAGGGGCTCGCCTGCGAACTAGCGGCGCGCTTCTACGCGGCGCGCGGCTTCGACATCAATTCTTATGCGCACCTACGAAAGGCACGGCAGTGCTATGAGAGTTGGGGGGCCGATGGAAAGGTGCGGCAGTTAGATCAGCTCTTTCCGTTCCTGAAAGACAAAGAAACTGCTCTCATCGCAACCGACACCATCGGTGCACCGGTTGAACGCCTTGACCTGACCACCATAATCAAGGTGTCGCAGGCTGTATCTAGCGAGATCGTCCACGAAAAGCTGATTGACACACTGATGCGTACCGCGATCGAACAGGCGGGCGCCGAGCGAGGCTTGCTGATTCTTGCACAAGGCGCCACGCCGCGGATCGCTGCAGAAGCCACTACTGGCGACGATAAGGTGGTTGTGCATCTGCGCGACGACGCCGCGACCGGGACCGTCTTGCCGGAGTCAGTGCTGCGCTACGTCCTGCATAGCCGTGAGAGCGTTATTCTTGATGATGCCGCCACCCAGTCCCAATATGCCGCGGACCTCTACATTAGGGCTCGCCGAGCACGGTCTGTTGTTTGCCTACCCCTGGTAAATCAGGGCAAGCTTGTCGGCGCGCTTTACTTCGAGAACGGCCTCGCTCCAAACGTCTTCGCGCCCGCTCGCATGACGGTCTTAAAACTGCTGGCGTCACAGGCGGCAATTTCCCTTGAGAATTCACGGCTGTACGGCGATCTGCAAGAGCAGGAAGCGAAAGTTCGCCGCCTGGTCGACGCCAACATTATCGGAATCGTCATCTGGGATTTCGAAGGCCGCATCATCGAGGCTAATGATACGTATCTCCGCATGCTGGGTTTCGACCGAGAAGATTTTGTTTGTGGTCGCGTGCATTGGACGGATTTGATACCGCCGGAGTGGCGTGATCGAACTGCGCCGGTCCTGGAGGATATCAAGACCACCGGAACGATACAGCCGTTTGAGACGGAGTATTTGCGGAAGGATGGCGGTCGCGTGCCCGTGCTGATCGGCGCGGCGCGCCTTGAACGAAATGAAAATCAGGGCGTCGCTTTTGTACTCGACCTGACTGAGCGCAGAAGGGCCGAATCCGAAGCGCGCAACAACGAGCGGCGTTACCGCGAGACACAGGCGGAGCTGGCGCACGCGAATCGCGTCGCGACCATGGGTCAGCTAACGGCCTCGATCGCCCATGAGGTCAATCAGCCGATCACCGCGATGATGGGCAACGCTGAGGCGACGCTGCGATGGCTTGCTCGCCAGCCACCGGATTTGCAGGAAGCTCGTCAGCTTCTTGAAAGAATCGTCAAAGATGGTCGTCGCGTAGGGAATGTTGTCGAGCGAACTCGTGGTCTTGTCAAAAAGGCGCCGCTGCGGATGGAGCGCATCGAGATCAACGGGGTCGTCGGAGAGGTGATTGAGCTCACGCATGGCGAAACCGTAAGGAGCCACGTCTCCGTCCGAACGCAGCTGGCGAAAGGCTTGCCTCTCGTTGAAGCCGATCGGATCCAAATTCAACAAGTGGTGCTCAACTTGATTATCAATGCCGTACATGCCCTGGAAGAGGTCGGCCAAGCCCGCCGCGAGCTGCTAATCAGCTCTTCCAAGAACGGCTCAGACGGTGTGCTTATATCCGTCCGAGATACCGGGAAGGGCACAGACCTTGAACAACTCGAGAAACTCTTCGATCCATTCTACACTACCAAACCGGGCGGCATGGGAATGGGATTGTCGATCTGCCGTTCAATCATAGAAGGCCACGGCGGAAAGATTTGGGCGGAAGCAAACCTTCCACAAGGCGCTGTCTTTCACTTCACGATTTCTCCGGCTCGACAATATTAGCTCCGTAATCTAGGCCTCGAAGAGGTCTTTCGGATGCGGCTTCAAGTTTCCGATCCTTTCTCGATGCAGCTAACCAGCATTCCGACATCCAATGGCTTGTCACGTGGCGCTCCACTGGAAACAGCCCTTCCTCCCAGATATCACTAATGAATGATCCATGCCTAGAGAAGGGGAGCCGCTCGGTTACTACAATGGAAGAAGCGACGGTGACCATAACCAAAGCGGCGAAGGAATTCCTCGTGGCAACATTTCATCTGAAGGAGTGACAACGAACCGCAAGACGAACTTTATCGGATGTGTTGCGCGCACGATGCAAGCGCAGCGGCGCGAGATGCCGGGCGGTCATAGCCATCGGCTTCATATTGGGCCGCCAAACCCGGCTGCCAAAGAGGCCCATCGCGACACTTCGGTGGGAGGCTAAATTTGGTCGCGACCGTGGGCATAGCGGAGATGAATGCACCTTCCTGCTGTTATCACGGCGGCGGTCGCCTGACCACTGTGGCGCCGATCCTGATCGCGTTTGAGGTCATCGCGCTACGTGCCCCGTAAGAGACCAGCAGCGCTTCTCTGATGCTCCTTGATTTGGCTCAACAACTCTCGTTGGTTGCGGTGCAGCCCCGTTGGCTGAGGCGGGGGCGAGAACACGGTCCGCCGGTCTTTCAGTATCGCCTCCGGCGACGGGTCGGATTGTCTCCGCTGCCGGGGTGAATCGCGCCCTTTTGCAATCCGCCAGCCGAGCCAGTGGTGCCACTGGCCACGGCTCCAGTACCAGTAGTCCCGGCGCCTCCAGCACTCGACGACGCGCCGCCCATGCCCGTCGATCCGCCGGTGCCGACACCCGCGCCAGCGCCACCAGCACTACCTGATCCGCTAGATTGGGCATATGCAACGCTAGCGGCCCCTGCGAGTACCACTGCTGTTAGGATCGTAATCATCGTCTTCCGCATTTTAGGCTCCATGGTTCTCCGAACCTAACTAATGGTCACGCGCGGTAGGCGTTCCTAAACACGCGCGCTCGCTGGCGGTCTGCGCTCGCAGGAAGTCAGTCCGGCGCTTCACGCCCTGCGTAGGCAGTTCGTATCAATGGCCGTTTTTCGTCAGCCAACCGCCTCAACCATGCGGAGTACCAACGATTTCGTGCCAACTCGATGAAAGGCGCCCGGGTGATAGATCTGGTCGTTTCGCTCGACCAAGTAGCCGTAGAGCCGGACCTGCCGCAAGGTCCTGCGTACTCCTTCTGAAAGCAACATCATAACAGCGTTCAAGCGTCGGCTTGACAGAGCGTTGCAACGATGGCGAGGCCCTGCAGGGTGCTTATGGCCGCACGCGGTCACAGCTCCCGTTCCATAGCGGGGTGGCTGCGGTTCTTGACCTTGATCCAGAACTTTTGCCAGCCGCGCGGTACGGTCGATCGCGATGCTTGGAGACCAGGCCTTCCAGGCCCGTGCGACAGCCTGCTCGGAATAGGTCTGGCCCGATCTCGCCGCGCTCGAAGGGCGCATCGGCGATGCCGTCTGGTCGGCGCGCGAGCTGTCGTTCCAGGTTCGTCTTGCGCAGGTGACAGCGGAAGGCTCCGCAAGTCGTCGCCGTCCATCGCAGGGACACTCCGAAGGCAGTGAATATCGGCCCGCCGGTTCACACTGACGGGAGATGCCGGCAAGTACTCTGGAGAAACGGCGGCAGAGAACACCACACGCTATGGTCATTGGATGCGGCGGCATTCCTTGAGAGGAGCGGACCCGCGGAGAGATCGTCTCGGCCGAGCTGGGACTGACGAGCCGCGGCGCCCACGAGGGGAATGGGTGCGTCTATAAAGTTGTGCTGGTTAGGGGCAGTAGCCGAGACAATCACGCGGCTACGCAGGCTAAAAACTCGTTCAGCAGATGCTCTTTAATCGCCGCCGGCTCTCGCTCCCCTTGCGAGGCGAGCCACAGAATGCGCTCCGCGACCTCCACAGCAGAATGATGCTGCTGCCGAGTGAGGGCTGGGCTCGTGAGTACTTCATCGAGAATGGTGCGGAGCAACTGCACTGTCGGTGTGTCGTACGCCATGTGCCGAATACCCGATACTGACCTATTCACAGCTCAAAAGGTCCCCGCGTAGTGTGGATCGCAAGCGCGTCTTCTCGTTACGTTCGACCAGCAATTGGCCGGAACGCAATAATGTACGACGGTTTGATTGCGGGTGTATGACAACGGTGGAGCATTTCGTCGGAGGGAGGACGGAGTCCGCTCACTTCAAAAATAGAGAGGCAACGGAACCAACGAAACCCGCTCAGAAACAATTTCTCAGTGGCAGTGTTCCTGTCTCGCGGCTTTCGATTTATCTGCCTTTTTACGGAGAGTCGTCACGCCAGCGTTGCAACAAGCGACCACCCTCCGCCTACCGCTTTCGCGGTCTATTCTAAGGGAGAAATCATTATGTCTAAAAAAGCAGCCGAACATCACAAACAAGCAGCCGAACATCACACTCACGCGGCTCGTCACCACGCGGAGGCGGCGAAGCATCACGAATCAGGCAGTCACGAAAAGGCCGCGCATCACGCTCATTCGGCGCATGGCCATGCCACACATGCACTTGAACACGGTGAGCACGCCAGCAAGGCGCATACCGAAGAGCACGGACACAAGTAAACGGTCGCTTGGCTTCGATCTTCTCAGGCCGCCTCCGCTCGGAAGCGGCCTTCGTTGACATTGATGGCGCCGCCCTCGGCTTAGGGACCCCAGCTACCAGGTAGCAGTGTTGGAAGCGTCCCAAGTTGAGGAAAGTTCGGCTACGCCAAGCCTGACGTTGGCCGGAATGCCCGCTTCTCCGCATCAGATCGCAGTTCTTACACGGCGCCCGAAGTCGCGAGTAGTTGCGGCCTCGGCCGATCCTAGCCAGCTCACCGTAGGCTCAGCGAGAGATAGCTTACAGAGGAGAGCCGCGCAGACGTGCGATCCCAACTAGCAGTAGACGCATTGCACTATATTGCATCACCCGCCTTCGGGCGGGTTCTCTTTGTACTATGCTACCGAGAAAGAAAGTGGTGAAAATCCTACAAGCTAAGCTAGGGCGCGCGGCGTTAATTCACTATCCGAAGGTTATTAACGCAGGGGGATTACCACTTTTTCCCGACTGCTTTGGATGCAAGCGTTATGTTATTAGCTTTGGCGCATCATTGGTTTTTTCTCGTACCGATACAATTTGGATGAGTTTCCTTTGAGATTCCGATTGCAGACGATCGTCCTATCGGCAGTGCTGTTGACGTCGAGTCCGGGGATAGCTCGCGATCCCGGGGGCAAATATGCGCAAGCCGATCCGGAAATGCACAAATGGTTTGAGCGGTTGAAGTCCGAAGGGGGCGAAGCTTGCTGCGCACTCAGTGACGGCAACACCTTGCGAGATACTGACTGGCGAAGCCGGGACGGCCGCTATCAAGTCTTTATGGATGACGAGTGGGTTGACGTGCCGAACGCGGCTCTTGTCACGGTACCCAATCGTTTCGGTCGAACGGTTGTTTGGCCATACCATGAAGATGGTCGTCCGTACGTTCGATGCTTCATGCCCGGAAGCATGATGTAGGGCAATGGAGCATCGACCAGCAAACGGCTGAACCGCAGGGATGACGCTATTGACTGTGATGCATCCGCCTGGCTGCCGCAGAAGAGGCCGCCGGCTTAACTGGCCTTACCAAATCACGGAAAACACGGTCGCGAGCGCGAACCGCTACCAACGCCTAGGACAGCGAATGCCGTAAGCCGATCATCGAACGCGTAAAGCTGCACTTCGTCATCGTGCTTGCGGTAGTGCAGGGCGTTGAAGTCGGAGATGCCGTCGACACCAAGGATCACAGCTTCCCCGTCGATGACGAAATGCTTCCGCCGGTTTTTCGGCGCGGCCTCGGCGATCCAGGGATAGCGCTTCACGCATCTGATGGTAGCGTGAAGATGGTCGGCTCAACGCCGCATGTTCCGGCGAGGCTGCGAGCTAAGAAATAAAGCAAGAGGCCGCCTCAGTTGGCGGCCTCTGTCTTCACGAGGCGGACGTATGTGCCGGACTCGTGCAGCTCGACCCATCCGCGCTCGACTGCCTTTTGATCCCGGGGATGCTGGTGATCAATTCGCGGATTTGGCTATGGTAGTCTTCGTCGAGTTTGCGAAGTAAGTCGAGCGTTCTTCTAAGAGAACAGCCAACTTACTAAGTTGTACGTCATTGCACCGAGAGCGTAAAGCCAACCCGTGGTGAGCGCGAGTGCGACTAGCAAAAAAGCAGCTTCGAGGGCTTGTCCAGATGCGGGGCTTGGCTCGGCTGCCACTTGGTTCGGCATTCGCAGCTGATTGAGGATGGCGAACAGCAGCTCCTGCTTGGGCATGGTGCTGGCATTCTCGACCCCGTTCTCTTCCGCAAATGAGATAAGCTCGGCCGGCGTCTTGGATTTGAGGTTTATACAATTACTAATATCCCAGGAAAAGTCGAAGACCGGGCGTCGCAGCAGAAACTCGATAAGGCCGAGTGCTACGACCACCATCATGCCGATCAATACCGCCAGGGGATGTAGCGGCCCGTGCCAGAATCCGGCTGCCGTGCCGATCGTCTGTAAGGCTGTCCGTTCGAGGTCATCCAGTGTGTGATTTACGGGTGGCCCCGTTGTTGGCGCGTCCTCGTGTTCGATGACGGGGGGCGGGCTAACCTGAGCGGCATCCGCCGAGGGATTTGGCGGCTCGTGCCAAAATCCGTCTACCGTGCCGATCGTTCGTTCGGCTTGACGCCCGATGCCATTCGGCGTGCGATTTACCGATGGCTTGCCGACAGTCGCATCATCATCTGCGCGGGCACGAGAGTCCAGTGACGTTCGCGCGCCAAACTGCTGCACAGAGTCCTGATCAGGTACCGCCTTCAGGATCACTTCGCGCGACTTGAGCAAGTCGTTTGTTCGCTGAGCGTTATGAAACTTGCGAAAATCGCGCTCGAGCGTGGCATACTTCCGGCTATGCCACCGAGCCTGGCCGGCGCGTTGCTGGAACGGGACCGACGAACTAAATCCGCCACCGCCAAACCAAGCCTTGTGGCTCCTGTGGCCCAATCGGTTCGGGTAAGACCAATGGTACGCACCGGGATAAGGATTTCCCCCACCATAACTGCCACCGCCAATACCACTGATGCCGGCGGCTCCCACACTACCGCTGCCGACTCCCGCACCAACTCCTGTCCCGGCACCATGCCCCGCTCCACCGCCGCCAGCTCCTGCTCCGCTGGCACCGGCTCCACCGCCGCCACCGGCATTGGCACAGGCCTGGTTAATCACGGGCGGAGCGATCTGGGCCGTTAGCAACGTCGCTATCAGGGCAAACGTGATCAGCGATCTGGGCACTTCTGCCTCCTGGTCGTTAAGCGAGCTCCCTAACGCCGATGGAGTGATAGATTTGCAGATTGCAAATTAGCGTAGCGTGCCGGCCGTACTGGGAATTCGCTGCGTGGTAGGGTGTGAGATGGATCGAGCCTCGCTGTTGCAGTATCTTGCTGAGGCGGGGCGTCATCTTGAAGAAGACGAGCGGCATTTTGCCAGCCAAGAACAAGTGGTCGCTGAGTTGCGTCGGCATGGGCACGACGCCAAAGAGACCAAGGAAGTTTTAACATGCGGCACTCGCACGCTCTTCATGTTGATCACCGAGCCCATACACTGCGTGAACTGATTGAGCGTCGTTGAAGCATGGAAGGGGTTTTTGGCGTGCACTGCGCCTGACCGAGCAGCTTACCCCCATCATGATCGTCCTGATGAACCGCGCGAGGTCAACAACAGAAACGGCTCCGTGCTTACATCCGGCAGCAAGACCGTCTCAGGCTAAGATTGGAGGTCGAAGCGGTCCCGACTTCGGCACCACGAAGGGGTTCCCGCTATAACTTGGGATAGGTTTTCTTCTTGAGCTGGGATGGGCTCATGGAAGATGGGCCAGCAGGCCTGACGCCTTTCTAGTCGCAAGAGCCATTTCCGAAGCAGAACATCGCTGAACCGAAACGTTCGGAGGAGCTTCATCACCTCCGTGAAGGGGCGCTGAGGTGCCTTCGCGGAGGCACTAGCCCGGCCAGTACTGGCGTGCCTCTTCCATCGGCTTCGCGCGGTTATCGCGGTCTCGGATGCAGGTTTGATGTCTGCGCCGACAGGAGAGGGTGGACCTGGCTGTTACCGGACTTGGATTGGGCATCGACACGGCAGGTGGCGCCGCTCCTGTCCGGCTGCGGGCCATTGGTCCGGCGCGCTTTTGACTTGGATCAACCTCGGCTCCCCTAGCCAGTGTCTAAGTTATTGCTTGACGCAGCCTTCGGCTGAAGACGTGTGACCAATCGTGGAGCTGCTATTTGTTGGGACGGCGTGGCCGATCGGAAAACCAACGATGCGTTCTATTTTGACCTTAAGTCTTTTGGTCACCCTGTGTGGCTCTGCGAATGCGGCGACGACGCATCCCGCACACCGGCGGCACGCTCATGTTCGTCCCAATCAGGGTATGACCTACGCGCCACCTCGGCCACCGATCCAGTACCGGGCCGCACCATACAATAATTTCAATGAACCGTATTATGGAGCTTCCCAAGGTTACGCGCCTGGCGAGAAACAACGATTTCTCGAAAGTGTGAGACGCCAGATGTAACGTCCGACTTCCACCAGCCGCCGAGGCGCCGAACTCAGGCGGTCCGCGCCGTTGTATTGTCTAGAACACTCGCGATTGGAAAGTCACACAGTAGATTTTCAGAAGTTTTAGCGTGGCCGCCCAGCGTGAAAAGCCCAGCCACCGAAGGGTTCGATATGTTGCCAGCATATTGCACCTCTTTAGGAATGAAACACAAGCCGCCGCCGATGGCGCGTGGCGGCAGCAGGCGAATGCCTGATAAGCTTAGACACTCCTACCTTGCGGCGCTCGGACCCAACCACTCTAGCGCTTCGCGGTAGGTTAGAATGTGAAAAAAATGTCAGGTCGCTTGCTACTGTAATCTAGCATCCGCGAAACAACATCTCGTTTTATTGTCCAACGGCCTACGTGACGACGACTGGTGCTTTGGTCTGGGGCAATAGCGGAAGTGCGGTCTTATTCGGCGAGCAAGCCGCGGGGCGAGTTCCGCGCGATTAAAGACTTGAGCTTGTTGATGGCGCGGATGGCAATGGCTAACGGGAACGGAGTGTTCAGGCGGAGGAAGGCGAGCTTCTTCACATAGCCCTCGACGTGCCATCTAGCGTGCGCACCGCTGCGAAAAAATATCACGTCACCCACGCCATAGCGCCTCGGCGGCATGCCCTCACTCTCAAGCACGATTGATCCTTCGAGAATCACGATGGTCTCGTCGAGATCGTAGTACCAGTTGAATTTACTTTCCGTGCACGACCAAATTATGGTCTTGGCGGTGTTGCATGCGCTCGTCAACAGCACGCGCGAGCGAACTTCCGGCTTACCTTCGATGATCCAGGATGGCTCAATCGGTGATGGCGCGAGATCCATCCTCCAATTCCCAATTTCAGTGGGCGCAGGCATTGGTCACCTCCGCTAAAATGCATCCGCCGCTTCAAAACATGCCCGCAGCGCGCTTTGCCGAGCGTTCCCGTGTGCCTGATAATCAGAGTTTCGCGAAAGGTGTCTGTCTACGAGTAAACATAGCGTAGCCTGCCGTTATTTCCCAGATCGGATTCGCATATGTGATACCGACCTGGGGTGGGTCGGTGTATCCCTCCAATAGCGGCTGAGGAGATTGAGGGGCCTTCGTAGTTCGGAGGCGGCGATGATCGCTGAGATAGTGTATTTTACCGCCTTACTTGATCCGCTTGGTCCACCCTATTACGCCAAGCTACCTCCAAAGGCCCCGGCATTTAGGGTTGTGCTGGGGATGTCTCTATCGATTGGTGCCTCATGATCAGAACACCGATTGGCGCTTCGATGGCAGCCTAGTAATCGCCGCTGAAGCGCATCGGTCGAACTGCCGGCGACGCATAATCGGCGCGGTCTGCTTTAACAGGACTCGAAGCGTGTATTACCGGCGGGAGCAGCAGACGATTGGAACTCTCGAGCAGGGCTCTTGCTGCCCTGTCCGCATCGGGTCAAAGCAGCGTTCGAAGCAAGTGCGGCACGCCTCCCGGTTTACCGCCGACGGCCGACATCACAGCGGCTTGGGCGCTATTCGGCTTGGGCCACCCCCGGACGAGGGTACGCGCAACCCACCGGTCGCAACTACGCTTAGCCGACGATTAGCCGCGGTGTTCCGGGGCCCCAAATAGCCATGTTGTCGCTGAGGTTTTCACCTTAATATGGGTATCGAGTGATCCTACCAGGCCCTCGGTGAGGTAAGCCGAAATGGCACCCAGCAGCAGGGGCGACCTCAACCATCCTTCTGCATCCGCGACTGAGGGTGACGGGAACAATCGCGTAGATGCACCGGTCGAGCTGACCTTCTCGTTTGGCCCGTTTCGCCTCTTTCCGCGGCGGCAACTATTGCTTAAGCGAGATACTCCGGTTCCACTCGGAAGTCGTGCCTTTGAGCTTCTGCATGCCTTGGTTGAGCATGCCGGCGAGATTGTCGACAAAGATTCGCTTATGACTCGGGCCTGGTCGGACGTCACGGTCGATGAATCCAACCTACGAGCTCAGATCACCGGCTTGAGGCGCGTACTCGCCGACGGAGGCACAGGCGAGAACTATGTCGTCACTTTGCCCGGTCGCGGGTATCGATTTGTTGCGGTAGTTGCGCGATCCACAGGCGAAGCCGAGATCAAAGAGACCGATAAGGCACGTACCCCCCTCGATCGGCCCACCCGACTGATTGGTCGCGCCGATATCATCGCGATGGTCGGTAACCGCTTGCAGCGAAGCCGGTTCGTTACGATCACTGGACCGGCCGGAATCGGCAAGACATCGGTCGCTTTGGCGGTGGCTGACAAGCTGCTTCCCTCCTATCGAGGCGGAGCGCGATTTGTCGACCTTGCGCCTCTCAAGGATCCCGGGCTCGTGCCCAGCGCGCTCGCATCAGTGCTTGGCGTCGCCGTTCGCTCGGAGAATCCCTATCCCGCGCTGATTTCTTTTCTGAAGGACAAACAGACCCTGATCGTCCTGGACAATTGCGAGCATGTCCTGATGGCGGCCGCGGGTTTGGCCGAAGAATTGTTAAAAGCAGTACCGGGCGTCCATGTCCTTGCGACAAGTCGAGAACCCTTGCGTGCGCAAGATGAGCGTGTACAGCGTCTTCCACCGCTGGAAACCGCTCCCGTCGCGGCAGCGCTGACAGCCGCTGAAGCATATACCTATCCAGCAGTCCAACTCTTTGTCGAACGTGCAACGGCAAATGCCGGCGGTTACGAGTTCAAGGATGAAGATGTCCAGTTTGTCGCACAAATCTGCCGCCGTCTCGACGGCATTGCACTGGCAATTGAGCTTGCTGCAGGCCGAGTCGACGCCTTCGGAGTTCGCGGAGTGGCCCGTCGGCTCGATGATCGATTCCAACTCCTGACACGCGGTCGACGGACGGCGCTGCCGCGGCATCAAACACTCGGCGCAGCATTCGATTGGAGTTACGAATTGCTGTCCGAAACCGAACGCGCCATCATGCGCCGATTGGGAATATTTGCTGGACGCTTTACGATGGACGCGGCCATCGCCGTAGCCGGAAGTGCCGATATTGCTCCGGCGGTGGTGGACGAAACGGTCGCCGACCTTGTCGAAAAATCGCTTGTCGTGGCAGATGTGGGAGATGCCGCGGTATTTTATCGGCTAACCGATACTGCTCGCGCGTACGCTCTGAAGAAGCTCAGTGAAAACGGCGAAGCGCAGGCCTTTGCGAGACAACACGCGTCACACTTTCGCGAGCAATTCGAGCGTGCTCAATCGGATTGGGCGACATGGCCTACTGCCGAGTGGCTCGCAACATACGCCGCGAAACTCGATGATCTCCGCAGCGCTCTCGACTGGGCTTTTTCGCCAAGCGGCGATGCTGAAGCCGGGATAGCCCTTACAGTCGCTGCCGAGCCGTTGTGGTTCGAGATGTCGCTGATGGAGGAATGTCGCACGTGCGCCGAGCGGGCGCTAACCACACTGGAAAAAAGCGGCATCAGCGATGAACGGCGTCGGATGCTCCTCTACGCCGCAGTCGCCTGGTCGCAGATGTATACCGCCGGATCAGGCCGAGATACGGGGGCCGCGTGGGCAACCACTGCTGGGATCGCGGAAGCGCTGAACGATACGGATTACCGGTTGCGTGCGCTGTGGGGACTTTGGGCGACCCAGATCAACAGAGGAAAATTCGGCGCGGCGCGGACAATGGCAAAGCGCTTTTCCGAGTTGGCCGAGACCGTCGCCGATAAGAATGACCGCCTGATTGGAGACCGACTGACCGGCGTGGCGCTCCATTTCCTTGGTGATCAGCCCGCGGCAAGATTACACTTGGAACGAATGCTTGCCGGCTATGTTGCGCCGGTTCAGCGGTCCCACGCCGCCCGTTTTCAATTCCACCAACAGGTATCGGCGCGCATGACGCTCGCGCGCGTTCTATGGTTGCAGGGATTCCCGGAGCAAGCGCTTAGCTGCGTCGAAACCAATATCGAGCACGCCCTAGCGATTGATCATACACTGTCGCTTTGCAACGCGCTGGCCAATGCGGCGTGCCCGATCGCACTGGTGACGGGCGACCTCGAGGCCGCGGAATATTACATCAAGATGTTGCTCCGTCAGACCGAGAGGGAAGCATTTGATATCTGGCATGCGTTTGGCCGGTGCTTTGAAGGTGAATTGGACGTCAAGCGTGGGCATCTCCCGCCTGGCTTGGAACGGCTGCGCGCCGGTGTCGAAGAGCTGCGTCGAGCCGGATTCGGCCAGTATCTCACGACATTCCTGGGCAGACTGGCGGTGGGTCTGGCGGCGGCAGGTGACGCGCCGCAAGCACTGGCGACTATCGATGAAGCGATCAAGCGAAATGGACAAAGCGAAGAACGTTGGTGCACTCCGGAATTGTTGCGGATCAAAGGCGCTGTCGTGTTGCAGCAGGAAGGTGACAATGCCGCGGCCGTGGCCGAGAGGGATTTCCTGGAGTCGGTACACTTAGCGCGAACGCAAGAGGCCCTCGCTTGGGAGCTGCGCACCGCAACGAGCCTGGCACGATTGTGGCTGGATCAAGGGAGAACCAGCGAGGCATACGAGCTGATCTCGCCAGTCTTTGGCCGGTTCCGCGAAGGCCATCAAACCGACGATCTTAGAGCCGCAAACACGCTGCTGGGTGACCTCGCGAGGCATCGCTAGCTAGATACTATCCGAAACGGCTCCCTTTCAGGGCTTCCGACACTACTAAAGTCAAAGATGTTCGCGGGCCAACTTCACGCCCCCTGCTGAGAATTCGCAAGAATTCACAACATTTCCTTGGTGCTTGACCCGGGCTGCGCTCATGATGAATGAAGCGAGAGGCCGCTATGCCGAATCCGAAGCAAGCGTCACTAGATGTCGCCGATGCTGCGCTGCTCGAGCTGGCGACGCAGCAATTTGTCGATACGATCACCGACCGAGCGAAGATGCGCGCGTTGTCTCCCGAGGATGCGAGAAAATTTCTGGAGGATATCCAGTCGGGAGATATCGGCAAACCGGCCGTGCATCTAGAGGACTTGGTGATTTCCTGCGGCCCAACCGGATCAGTGCCGCTTCGCATCGTACGACCAGAGGGCGCAACTGAAGCACTGCCTGCACTGGTATACGTGCACGGCGGCGGCTGGGTCTTCGGTGACGAGAACACACACGACCGCCTGATCAGGGAAATCGCTGTCGGTGCAAATGTTGCGCTGTTTTTCGTGGGTTACGATCGCGCGCCGGAGGTCCAGTATCCCGTTGCGATCGAGCAAGTCTATGCCGTCACCAGGTACCTCGTGGAACACGGCGAGGAGCTGGCCATCGATCCTACCCGCATGGCTATTGCCGGCGACTGCGTCGGTGGCAATATGGCCGCAGCTGTCACGCTTCTGGCCAAACAGCGCCGCGGCCCGAAAATCGATTTGCAGGTATTGTTCTATCCTGCTGTCGCTTCGGTGTTCGACACCGGGTCTTACGCGTCCTACACAAATGGACCTTGGCTCACCAAGCCGGCCATGGAGTCGTTCTGGAATGCCTATCTTCCGGACGTCGCCATGCGCAAGAAAATCACCGCGGCGCCACTTAATGCTTCAATTGACGATCTGACAGGCCTGCCCGATGCCCTCGTCATTGTCGCAGAGCACGACGTGCTGCGCGACGAAGGTGAGTGTTACGCACGCAAACTGGCTCGTGCAGGGGTCCGTGTCACCTCAACGAGATACAACGACACGATCCACGATTTCTTAGTGCTTAACGCACTGGCCGATACGCCGGCGACCCGGGGCGCCATTGCGCAGGCCAGCGCCTTTATTCGATCCATACTCGAATGAGAGAGTAGCCACGAACGCAGCAATCTCGTCACAGGAGACGCAAACATGCAGATCGAACTCGCGCGCGCCCCGCAAGTTCGGACGCTGGGTGAACTGACGAATGAGCTGAATGAGGCACTCGGCGCCATCTTGCTCAACTGCGGAGCTAGCCTGCGCTGGCTCGAGAGGGCTGATCCGGATTTGAACGAAGCACTCACGTCGATGAGGCGGGTGCTTGCGGACGCGCAACGCGCCGCCCAGGCCGTCGTTAGCGTGGGGACCTTGGAGGCATCGGCGCAGACCTCGCCGGTCCACCGCCCAAATTAAGTGTTATGCCCATGGCAGCGGTTGCAAGCCGCCGCTGCCGACCGGCGGGTGCCAGTATGTCATTCCCAATGTCCGGTATGGGCCGTGAACGGACTCATGCACCGCAGCAAACCTCGGCCGCTCGCCATGGCGTCCGAGTCGTCTCGTCGAGGTTTGCTCGTGCTGCGAGACCGCCTTATAATGTTTCAGGTAGACTGCAGAGGTCACGCGCCAGTAAGAGGTATTCGCGGCGTGTCTGGTCAGCCTGAGCGAGAGAGGTCGGTACATTTCGGGATATGACGAACGTGGCGCACGTTCTGACGGACGCCGAATTTGTAGTCCTTTTGGAGGCCGGGCCCGATGCTTTGGTGGTCACGGACGTGCATGGCAACGTCTTGCTCGTGAACGCCCAAACCAAAGAGCTGTTTGGCTATGACCGCGAGGAGCTTTTAGGCAAAGACGTCGAAACGCTTATACCGGAACGGTACCGAAGCTTGCGCCCAATGGGAGCCCGCCGGCAATTGTACGGATTGCGCAAAGACGGAAGCGAGTTCTCGGTGGAAATTAGCCTCACTCCCTTCCGGAGCGGCAATCGGATGTGGGTATTCGCCGCGATCCGTGACGGTACCGACGGGAACGGCGCAGAGCCGATGTTGCGTCGGAGCGCATCATACCTGGCCGCAGCGCAAAAGTTGACGCATACGGGCAGCTGGGCGTGGAATCCACGACAGGATAGGCTGCTGCACTGCTCTGAGGAGGTTTTCCGGATCTATGGAATGGATCCGGGGAACGGCGTACCGACCTTTGAGATGCTCTCACAGCGGGTGCACCCGGACGATCGTGACTGGGTAAGAGAGAGCACCGTGCAGATTTTTCGCCACAGGCAAGAGCGCCTGTTTGAATACAGAATTGTGCTGCCTGACGGGACCCTCAAATACGTTGAAAGTGTCCGCCGTCCTGTCATGGATGGACAGGGGAATGTCAATGAAGTGCTCGGCACGTCGGTCGATGTAACTGAACGAAAACATGCCGAGGATGCACTTCGGCGGAGTGAAGCTTATCTGGCCGAAGCACAAAGGCTGACTCGTACAGGTAGTTGGGCGTGGGATCCCCGCCGTGATCGGATGCTGCACTGCTCGGAAGAAATCTTCCGAATATATGCTTTGGATCCCGCCGACGGCATGCCGGATTTTGAAACGCTGTTTCAGCGAGTCCATCCGGAGGACCGTGATCTGGTCAGAGGAAGGACCCTTGAGGGCGTCCGTCAAAGAGAAGAGCGTCTGCTGGAGTACAGAATCGTACTGCCTGACGGCGCGATCAAATACATCGAAAGTGTTCGTCGTCCTGTTCTGGACAAGATCGGGAACGTCGTTGAAGTCGTAGGCACATCACTGGACGTCACTGAACGCAAGCGCTCCCAGCAGGAGCGCGAACGATTGCATAAGCTTGAGGCAGATATCGCGCATGTCAACCGGGTGAGCATGTTGGGAGAGCTGGCCGCTTCATTGGCTCACGAAATCAAACAACCTCTTGCAGCGGTCATCTTGAACGCCAAAGCCTGTCAGATTTGGATTGATCAAGTTCCGTCAAATTCAGAAGAGGCGCGCGCATCAGCAAAGCGGATTGAGCAAGACGGAACCCGGGCGGTCGAGGTGATCGACCGTGTTCGTTCTTTCTACAAAAAAGACGTTCCGGATCGACGGGAGCTGGTCGATTTGAGCAAACTGATCGAAGAGATGATCATGCTGGTGCGTGGTGAAATGATGGGAAATTCCGTAACAGTTCGACTCGAACTAGCGGATGGCCTTCCAAAGGTGATGGCGGATTCTGTGCAATTGCAGCAGGTGTTGATCAATCTCGTGCTTAACGCAATCGAAGCTATGAGGGACAGAGGGGGCGAACTGACGATAGGGTCACAACTGACTGCCGATCGAAACGTAGTAATTTCGGTCGGCGACACCGGAGTAGGGCTGCCGACGGAAAACCTTGACCGCATATTCGACCCGTTCTTTACGACGAAACCCCAGGGCACCGGGATGGGCCTGGCGCTGACTCGTTCTATTGTCGAGTCCCATGGCGGCCGCGTCTGGGCTGTCGCTAACGCTGGCCCGGGCGCAACCTTCCATTTCGCGCTGCCTGTTCAATCAGAGCCGAGAAGAGTGTCTGCCTGAGAGAGCATAGGCGGAGCAATCTCCTGGCAAACATGGCTGTGACCAGGGCAAAGTTTGCAAGGGCAGGCAAAGGCGCGCCGACGCCGTATGAAACGGCCGGCGAGCGCGCCGGCTTTGCCCGGTGGCACCGGAGGCGCCCCATGACCGCTGTGGGTCAAACTGCGACGTGCGGGGGAGGGCCGCTTCTGGCGCAAACCGGACGTTCGGCCGGCCCCGTTTATCTCCGAAGGGCCAAAACCTGCTATTCCTGCACGTGCGGAACCGCAGATGAAGCGCAGTTGCGATTTGCACCGCCATCTATTGGGGAGCGGCAGGGATCGTGAAATGAAACGCAGTGCCCCGCGGGATGTTCGCCGTCGCCCATATTCGCCCCCTGTGTCCTTCCACAATTGAGCGACAGATTGCCAATCCCATCCCCATTCCGGTCGACTTTGTTGTGTAAAACGGATCGAAAAGACGATCGAGGTTTTCCGGGCGTATGCCCGACCCCGAATCCCGGACCGAGACAAGCACACCATCTGGCGAATTCGCCTGGGTGCTGATCTGTAGCTCGCGCAAGTCCCGATCGCCCTCGCTCATGGCCTGCACTGCGTTCAAGATCAGGTTGAGCATCACTTGTTGCAGTTGGGTGCGATCACCGGTTACGGCGGGCAGGCCTTCGGCAAATTGCGTTTTTACCGAGACGCCGCTTTTCCTGGATTCACCCTGTGCGAGGTCGATGATCTCACCAATCGCTTCATTCATATCCAAGTGCTCTTTCCGCGGTGGAGTCTTCTCGACGAGGCCACGAATTCGACTGACGACGTTTCCAGCTCTGCTACCGTCACTTTTGATCCTGGCCAGCAGCCGACGCGCCTCGTCCAAATCCGGCACATCACGATTCAGCCAACGCAGTGCCGATTCCGCGTTGACAATTGTGGCGCCGATCGGCTGACTGACCTCATGAGCAATTGACGCCGTGAGCTGGCCCATTGTCGCAACGCGATTCGCGTGCGCGAGCCCCAACTGCGTTTCGCGATAGCGTCGCTCGCTCTCACGCGCCTCGGATTCCGCACGTTTGCGTTCAGTCAAATCAAGCACAAAAGCGACGCCCTGAGTCGCGTGTGGCTCAAGGCTTGCCGCGCCGATCAGCACAGGAACCTTGCTGCCATCCTTCCGGACGTAATCCCTCTCGAACGGCTGTGCGCTCCCGGTTGTCCTTATTTCCCGCAACGTGTGAGCCGCTCGGTCGTGCCACTCCGGCGCTATCAGATCCAGCCAGCGCATGCGACCAGAATCGAGGTCGTTACGGTCGAATCCCAAAATGCGCAGAAACGCGTCATTGGCTTCGATGATCTGGCCTTTGAAGTCGAAGATCACGATACCGATGATGTTGGCGTCGACCAAGCGTCGGATCTTGGCCTCGCGTTCTGCCAGGTCGCAGTACAGACGGGTATTTTCGAGCGAGATCGCGGCCTGCGCGGCCAGCAGCTTCAGCACTGTGATCCGGGCGGGCGCAAAAATGTGTGGGGTCAGATTGTTCTCGAGGTAGAGGACGCCGATCAGTTGGCCTCGGTTTAGCAACGGCATGCATAGAACTGAGCGGGTGTGGCGCTGACGGATGTAGGGATCATCTGCAAACGGAGTATTGGCTGCGGCATCGTCGATAATGATGCTCTCCCGAACCCGTAGAACATAGTGGACAACCGACTCCGGCAACGAGATTGCAGTCAACGCCTCGTCGCGCAACTCAACGACGATGGTCTCGCCGGTTGTCGCTTCCGCAGCGATCCTCGGCTCGTCCGCGTGCGAAAGGATGAGCAGACCTCGCACGGCGCCCGATTGCTCGATCGCGGTGCGCATGAGAGTCTCGAGCAGCTTTTCCAGGACGAAGGCGCCCGATATCGCCTGTGACACCTTGATGACGGTGGCGAGATCCAGATGTTCGACCGGCGCTTCGATTGTGCCCATTGGAGTCGACGCGCGTTCGTCGAGCGTCAAGCGCGGATGCAGCTGATCGAGGTTCCGCACTTTGCCGGCTGCCCCCCACCGCAAATAGCAGGAACGAGCCTCTCGCAAATACGCACGGGAAATGGTTTCGAAGCCGCGCGCTGCGTAGAAGCGGGCGGCCAGCTCGCTGGCGATCGCCTCATTGTGGACAAAGCCGTTATCTTGCGCCGAGCGGATGGCCTGTTCATAGAGCCGCTCGGCGTCAAGCACACGGCCTTCGACCCGGGCAATCTCCGCACCGACAAGAGCGGCGCGATTCTCGAAGTTTTCCGGGCAATTCGCCTCCCATACACAGAGCTCACGGTGGTGATCGGCCAGAGCATCGACATGATTCTGGCGTTGGTCAGCAGGGGCGTCGTCGCAAAACACGGCGCGTGAGAGCGCGGCATAAAAATGAAATTCCGCGTCTTCGAAGAACGACCGCGCCGTCCACACCACGCGTTGTGCCTCCGATGATGCCTCAACGGCAGCGGCGTAATCTCCCGCGATGAAGCACGCCTGAAGCTTGCGGATCCAATACCAACACTCGGCGACGACCAGATTCGGATTCGTCGATAGTCGATGCGCTACATCAATCTCGTCGAACTCATCGCCGTCCAATGAGCCAAATGTTCGCGTCAACCCGCGCAGCATTCTGACCAGAGCAAGTTGGGTAGCGATAACATCGGCTATAAAGCCGAACCCCGCCTTCTGCGCAAACGCGAGACTACGTTCGGCCTCTCGTTCCACCTCAATGAGCGGATCACCTGCCGCCAGCATGTTGGTGATCAGATGACTGCAGCTGACGACCGCATTGGTAAGATCGCCGCTTTGGTTGGACGACACGACGGCGCGGCGCAGCAGATCGCGACCTGTCTTGACATGTTTCGTCCAGGGCAGGACGTCGCCGAAGAGTTGATAGGTTTTGGCCTCAAACCGCCTCAATCCGCGCCGTTCGGTCAGTTCATAACCAAGTCGGGCAAAGCGATACCCGGCCTGGTAGTCGCCGAAACACGGACCAGCGATCACTCCAAGGCGACTGTAGAAGGCGCACGAAGCGTCGCAGTTGCCGCGCTCGAGACTGAGATTGACGCCGCGGCAAGCCGTCAAAGAATAGAGATTCACATCCGTCACCCGTGCCGGCAGCCCGAGCCTCAGCAAAAGGTCAAAGGTGGCGAGGGACGCCGGGTCACTCACCAACGGCAGTTCGATCAGATCCTCGATCGCGCGCTCTCCGAGCTGCGATTGCATTCTGTCATATTCGCTTCGGGCCTCCTCTTGCGTCGGATGTGCCGACCATTCGATGCCCAGGTGCCGGAAATATTCGAGGCCCACCGCAACCGCGTCGCTGTTCCTGTCGAGGGTTGTGTGCACGTCGATGCGCAAGCACGCGACGATCGCTCGCTCCATCGCACTGGCGGCGCGGATTGAGAGCATCGCCAGGCGCTTGTTCGCGGCGGTAAGCTCCCCAGTGAGGAATTCGCATTCGGCCCGGAGCAACTCGAGCGCGAAGACGAGCTCGCGCCGACGCTCCCAGCGATCATCCGTCAGCAGCATCAAGCCTGCGGTGCAATATTTGAGCGCCGAGGCATGGGCGGTGGACGACTTGGCCCGCTGCCCTGCAAGCAGGTTGAGCTCGGCCAACTGCTCACGCTCGTTTAGGGAGGCGATCAATGCAGCGCCGCGGTTGAGCTGGTTGACGATTTCGAATATCGCCTTCTCTCGTTCCTCCGGCGGTGTGTGCGCCGCGAGCAGCCAGCCGATCCGCAGGTGCGTCTCCGGGCGCAGGTTCTCAGGAATGAGCATATAGGCGGCTTCCTGCACCCGGTCGTGAAGGAAACGGTAGGACTGCTCCGTGCGGAAGACGAAGCCGGCGCGGGCTGCTTCCCACAGCCGGTCATGCATCTCCTCCGTCGACTGCCGCGAAAGCATCTCAAGCAGATCGAACTCCGCGCTGCTGCCCACGCACGCCAGCAACTGCAATGCTTGCTGCGTTTCGACGGGCAGGCGTGTCAGCTTGTCGACCATAAGGTCGACCACATTGTCGGTATAACGCTTGGCGCGGATCCGATCGAGATCCCAGGACCAGCGCGCAGCATCATGATCAAAGGTAAGCAACCTTTCATCGGCGAGCGAAGCAATAAACTGGATGGCGAAGAACGGATTGCCATCCGTCTTGTCGTGCACCATGTCCGCGAGCGGCGCGCTGCGTTCCGGCTCGCAGCGAAGGGCGTCCGCAATCAGCTGTCTGAGATGCTCTGAGGCAAGCGGCCCGAGCGTGATCTCGCTGACTATTCCGCCAGCGCCCTTGATCGCGTCGAGCTTCCGCATCATCGGATGTGCCGCAGTGACTTCATTGTCGCGGTAGGCACCAATCAGCAGGAGATGCCCCAGGTCCGAGCGCGTCAGAAGATCGTCCAGCAAGTCGAGGGTCGCCGCGTCGAGCCATTGCAAGTCATCGAGGAAGAGCGCCAGGGGATGTTCCGGCCGGGCGAAGACGCCGATGAACTGCCGAAACACCTGCTGGAAACGCCGCTGCGCGTCCAATGGCGCAAGTTCAGGGACCGGCGGCGGCTCGCCGATGACGAGCGTCACCTCGGGAACAAGAGCCACGATCAATCCCGCATTCGGTCCCAGCGCCTCCCGGAATGCAAGTCGCCAATGCGCAAGGTCCGCTTCGCTCTTGCTAAGAAGGGGCCGGACGAGCCCCTGAAAGGCCTGCGCCAACGTGGCATAAGGGATGTCGCGCTTGAACTGATCGAACTTGCCGGAGCCGAACAGCCCGCGCTGTGGCACCAGCGCCTTGTGCAGCTCGTTGACCACCGAGGACTTGCCGATGCCGGAATAGCCGGAGACCAGCACTAGCTCCGGAGGGCCGCCGCCCACAATGCGGTCGAAGGAGGCGAGCAAGGCCTCGACCTCGCCTGTCCGCCCGTAGAGCTTCTCGGGAATCAGGAGTCGGTCGGGCATGTCGTCTTCGCCAAGCGCGAAATCGTCGATCCGGCGCCCAGCCTCCCAGTCGATCAGACATCTGCGAAGGTCGCTGGCGAGACCGGCCGCGGTCTGGTAGCGATCTTCGGCCGTCTTGGCGAGCAGCTTCATGACGATCGCCGAGACGACACTGGGGATCTCCTTCAGCCGATCGGCGGGCGAGAGCGGAGTCCTTGCGAGGTGACAATGCACCCAATCCATCGGATCGGTGGCGGTAAACGGTAAGGTGGCAGTGAGCATTTCGTAGAAGGTGACGCCGAGCGCATAGAGGTCGCTGCGGGAGTCGATCGAACGGTTCATTCGTCCGGTCTGCTCGGGGGCTATGTAGGCGAGAGTGCCGGCCAGCGTCTCGGGAGGCCCGGCCGCCTGTCGCTCGCGGGGCAGCCGCGATGCGATCCCGAATCCGGTGAGCCGCGCCTCGCCAGTCGTGCCATTGACCAGGATATTGGCCGGCTTGATGTCCTTGTGGACGAGGCCCCGCTGATGGAGCCTGCCGAGAGCCGCAGCGAAACCGATGGCCAGCCGCAGGAAGCGTCCCACATCCATCGGTGCGCCCAGGAGCCGATGAAGCGCCTCGCCGCCCTTATCCTCGAGCACCAGCATCGGCCGAGCTCCATCGCTCGTGAGTTCCAGCGGCCGCACCGCCCACGTCCCATCCAGTTCATCCCTGAGGGCGTATTCGTGAGCAAGGCGGTCGAGGCTCGAGCGCGACGGGTGCTCGGTGGCGGGCAATACAACCAGTACTGCGCTCCGGTTGCCGTCATCGCAGGTGCGCCAGCCCCGGCAGAAGACGCGTTCTCCGTCCTCCCACAAAACCTGTGAACTACTGTCCGGATCAGTGGTGAGCATCGGTCGGTCTCCATCATTCAGGTTTCATTCGGAATTCAGTCGAGTGTCCGAATAAGGTGACCTTTGATGGGTCAAGCGATAGCGCGTCGCGACCAGCGAGCACAGTGGCGACGGTACAATAGCATTTCCCAACGTTCATCTGTGACGGATAGGACGAATTTGTCGCAAGCATTCATTTCAGCGCCATCAAGCCCGCTTTGAGTCAAAAAGCGGCTGTGGCGAACCGATCTAACCGACGTCTGCTTTGCCCCCTCGAACCGCGTCCAGCTCTATCAAGTCGACGCAGCACGGCTAAGACAGCGCCGGAGAAAGAGACCGGGTGGTTTCGCAGGCGCCACTGCACGATTTGGCGCGCCGAACAAAGATATTCTGCGATCTCACGCGCTTGATCGTAGCTCAAAGGCAGCCCTAGCTGGGTTGATGCCAGCGCCCCCGCAAGTCGCTGGATCTGACTCACTTTTGGTGCAGTTGCTTAGGCGGCGCCGATGAGGCGTCGCTCAAGCAGAGTTTGCACGCCCATACCTGCTTACGCCAAGCTTCGGCATGATCTTGCGGCGCTGCGTTGTAACGCAGTCAGCCGCATTCAAGACGAGAGTTCTCGCATTGTTCTCGGGAGAGGCTCACAAGGCCGTCTGCTGGTCAAGGAGATTTCAAGCTCGATTGACGAAGAACTTTTTCTCGCCCCTCCTACTGTATGCCAAAGTCTTCTCCGGCCGCACAACGGGACAAGGGAAATCCGAAATCATGTTTATGGACCGTGGAATTGCCGACGCCGGCGCGATGGGTGAGGGGACTCTGCCTGGTCATCGGTCGCGGCTTGTCAACCGCCGGGCGTTTCTGTTCGGCTCCGCTGCCGGTCTCGCCGCACTGGGCCTGGCCGGTTGCGCATCCGACTACATGAGCCTGGCCGAGGCGGAGAAAGTCTACGGGCCCGTGCCCAACGAGAAATTCCCGATACCTGCTGTCGATGTTAGTAAGATCAATCCGAAATATTTTCGCAAGACAGTGCGCTACGACAGCAATGAGGCGCCCGGTACGATTATCATCGATCCCGGCAAGTACTACGTTTACCGCATTGAAGGCGAGGGAAACGCGACCCGCTATGGAGCCAATGTCGGCCGCGATGGGTTCCGGTGGAACGGGGAGGCTTATGTCGGGCGCAAAGCCGAATGGCCTACCTGGACGCCACCCAGGGAGATGATCGCGCGCCAGCCGGAGGCGGGCAAATATGCTCGTGGCATGCCGGGAGGTCTTGACAATCCACTTGGTGCTCGCGTGCTCTACCTCTATCAAAATGGGGCGTACACGCTTTACACGATCTATAGCACTAGCGACCCTGAAACGATCGGGAACGGCATTACGAGCGGTTGTACCGGCCTCCTCAGCCAGGACATGCTCGACCTCTATTCGCGAACGCCCGTCAAAACGAAGGTGATAGTGCTGCCGGTATAGGCAACGGCGTCGGCCGCCGGTCCAGGCGCCGCCAGTAGCTCTCCGAGAAGGCCGTCGGCTTGACTTCGCCACCTTGGCGCCGGCCGTCCGGCTATGAGCCTGGAGGGTGGCATCGGCTGCGATCTGCGCGCTGGTCCGCTTGCCCCTCGACTTGCTCAGGGAAACATCAAACCTCGTTGGACTGCTTGCCGTGGTCCTGGCCGGCCCTGATGCAGACACCGCCATCGACGGAATGCATCAAGTCGTGCTGCAAATCGGAGCACGCCTCGATCTGATCAAGGAGCGGCTGGAATGCGGCTCGCCCAGCTCCTGATCCTGCGAGCCCGCGTCAGGCTCGCCTGCTGGGCTCGCCAAGCTCTACAGCGTGTTGATGCCGGAAGAGCACCGATGAAGCATAAGGCCCGCCGGTTCACGCTGGCGGGCCTTAACATACGAGCCACCTCGCAGACGGCGCTTGAGACGCCGCCTGCATTAAGAGCGCGCGCTACTGAGGGTTGATGGTGCCGATCGGGCCGTACCCTCCAGGGACGACCGGGCCGGACCCCAAGAGCCCCAGCAAGGGCGGCGGTATGGGGATGGATGGCACAATGGCCTGGCCAGGGGTGAAGTTCGTATAGATGCCACCGCTAACCTCATCGAGATCGCCGATGGATAGTTCGTGAAGTTCGTTACTCATGCCTCGTTCCTGCAAATGGTTTAGGAAAAGAAGAGTGTGGCTCTCTTGGGTTCGTTCGCGTCGTGACCTACATCACAAACCCTAGGCGCGCTCGTGGCTCAGAGCAGCCGCGAGCTACTGCCTCTCGTGGGTGTGGAGAAGCTGCCAAGGTCAAAAGCTTCGGTCCTTCCGGCACCATCGACTAACGCGTGCTCTGCTCCTCCAAACCGGAACGGCCAAACTTTTGCAGTTTCGGGCGGCTTTCGAGAAGCGTCGCGGGCGCGCAATACTAGCTACGGTGACAAGCTGGGGATGTGCGAGTGTCAGAACCGACCTCGGCGGCGCAACTGGACGGTTCCAGGAAGCGACCGAGGAATGCAGTCGCCGGCAAGCTGGATAAGACGCGAGCGGCGCCACGATTGAAGGTTGCCAAGCAGCGAGCTTCGTCGCTGACCACCGGACCACAGCGCTGACAAAGATCCAGAGGTCTGGGTCGCAGACGCTCTGCCAAGACGCTCGCTGCCCGCCATAAAAATTCGCTATGGCGGCAGACCGCAGTCGTGCTTCCCCCGCGACTGGACGCAAATCTATTTTTTACCGCCGGCCGCAGCAAAAAATTCCAAGGGCAAGAACAAAAAGGCGGCGGACAGAGCGGGTGCACAAAGTTTGGCAGCAACGGAGCGGGGAAATGACGATTGACTTGAGCCGACGTGGATTCTGCGTTGGAACTGCCTTGATTGGACTTCAGACCATTTCCTCCGGTGCGTTCGCCCGAAGTGAAGACGGCACGATCAAGCTGGGCCTCGTCGCGCCGATGAGCGGCCCGAACGCCCGGTATGGCGCGTTTTCGCTGCGCGGCGCCGAGATGGCGGCGAAAGAGATCAACGGAGCGGGAGGCGTCGGCGGGCGCAAGATCAACGTCCTGCCCGCGGACAGCCAGGGAACGCCAGTCGAGGGCGTTTCGGCGACGCGGCGTCTGATCGACCAGAGTCAGGTCGACTACATCATCGGCGACGTCTCCAGCTCGGTCACGCTGGCCATGCAGCCGGTCGCCGAGGATGCGGGTGTTCTGCTCCTCAACGCGGCCTCGTCCAACCCGATGATTACCTACAAGGCGGGTGTGGGCGGCTTCAAATGGACCTATCGCAACTATCCGACCGACGAGAACCGCGCGCTGATCGTGCTGCAATACGCCGCCGAGAAAAAGGGTTTCACGAAATACGCCGTTCTCTCGGTCGACACCGACTATGGGCGCGCGGCCATCGCCTTCACCAAGAAGTACCTGCCTCGCTTCAACAGCCAGATTCTGACTGAGGATTACTACAAGGAAGGTGAAGTCGATTTCCGCAGCGTGCTCTCCAAGATCCGCGATTCCGGCGCCCAGGCCATCATCATGTACGGCAACGCAGATTCGACGCCCATCGTCGGGCGCCAGATGATCGAAGTCGGGATCGCCGGCAAGATTCCGCTGATAGGCAACGCTGAGTTCAATACCGCGAGCACGATCAAGGCGGCACCGAAAGCGCTCGAAGGAGCCATCGAGGCAGCGGCCTGGCTTCCGGCGTATGATTCCGCGAAGAGCAAGGCTTTCGTCGAGAAGTTCATCGCCGAGTACGGCGAGGCGCCGAACAATCACGCCTATGTGCATTGGGAGACGGTACACCTGCTGGCCAAGGCGATCGAGCAGGCCCAGAGCATCGACCGCGAGAAGGTCCGCGCCGCGCTCTCCGCCATCCACTACGAAAGCGCGGTTGGAGAAGTGACGTTCGACGATCACAATCAGGCCCGTTTGCCGATGATTCTGCTTGAGATCGAGCACGGCAAGCCCGCGATCAAGGGAGCCTACACGGCCGAGATCGACTATCCGAAGTAGCGCAACGGACGGCGGGTCACATGTTCTACACGGTCATCGAGCAGGTCGTTAACGGTATCGTTTCCGGATCGGTCTACGCGATCGTCGCCGTCGGCATGACGATGATCTTCGGCGTGCTGCGCGCCATCAACTTCGCCCATGGCGAATATTACATGCTCGGCACGTTCGGGGCGTGGTTCGCGATCGATCATTTCGACCTGCCTTATCCGGTCGCGGTCGTGATCGGCGTGGTCACGACGGCGCTGATCGCCGTCGTCGTCGGCAATTTCGTGATGCAGCGGATCGTGGGCGCTCCGGCGGAGGCCGGGGTGCTCGCCACGCTCGGTGTGGCGCTTATCCTGCAGAACACCGTCATCCTGGTGTTCGGCGGCAGCTACAAGTTCTTCTCCGGCGGCTACATCGAGCCGGTGACGCTGTTCGGCTTCACGCTCGCCGAGCAGCGCGTGCTGATCATCATCGTCGGCCTCATCGTGTTCGTCGGCCTCGAGCTGATGGTCACCTACAGCCGCATGGGCAAGGCCATGCGCGCGGTCTCGCAGAACATCGAGTGCTGCGCGGTGGTCGGTATCGACGTCCGCCACGTCGCGCTGTGGACGTTCATCCTCGGCGCCTGCCTCGCCGGACTCTCGGGCGTCCTGACCGCGCCGGTGAATGTCAGCGTCTATGGCGGCATGGGCGAGCTCATCACCTTCAAGACGCTGCCGATCATCATCATGGGCGGACTTGGCAACGTTCGCGGCACGTTCGTCGCGGCGATGATTTTGGGCATCGCGGAGAGCCTGGTTGCGACCTATGTCGGCCTTCAGTTCCGCGACACAGTTGGATTTGCGACCCTGATGCTGGTTCTGATATGGCGGCCGCATGGGCTGTTCTCGGCCCAGGCACGGTTTTGATTTTTGCAGTGAAGACAGCTTCTTGAGATCGTTCGAGTGCAGAACATGACGCCAGCCGAACTCTCATTGCCGATCCCGGGGCGGGACTTTCGTCTTCCGTTTGGTGTCGCACTTGCGGCGCTCGCCTGCGCCGCTCCACTCTTCCTCGGCAATTATCCCCTGCACGCAATCATCATCGCGCTGATCTTCCTGCTGCCGGCCCACGGGTTGAACCTGCTGCTCGGCTACACCGGGCTATTGTCGCTGGCGCAAGCGGCTTTCTTCGGTATCGGCGCCTATACGTCCGCGCTGCTCGCGGTGCATTTCGGCACGCCCTTCTATGTGAACTTCCTCGCGGCGGGCATCGCGGCCGGCGCCATCGCGCTGCCGCTCGGGATTCCCGCGCTGCGGCTGCGCGCCACGTCCTTTGTGATGTGTACGCTCGGCTTCGTCATCATCGGCCAGGCCATCGCCAAGAACTGGATCAGCCTGACCCGCGGCGACATGGGGCTGGCGGCCATTCCAAAGCCCTATTTCGCGCTGGGCCCGGCCTCGTTCACGGTCTCCGGAACGGTCGGCTTCTATTATCTGGTCCTCGCGATCGCCGCGTTCGCCACGCTGATCGCGTATCTGATCGTCCGCTCGCCGGCAGGGCGGAACATGATCGCCATTCGCGAGAACGAGACGCTGGCCGAATCCGTCGGCATTCCGACCTGGCACTACAAGCTGCTGGTCTTCATGATCAGTGCCGCCTTTGCCGGCCTCGGCGGCAGCCTTTATGCGCACTACCTCACCGTGGTCAGCCCACTCACCTTTCAGATGTACTATTCGACGACGATGCTGATCATCGTGCTCGGAGGAGGGGCTGGGACCATCACGGGCGTGATCTTCGGAAGCTTGTTGTTTGTCGGCCTCACCGAAGCACTTCGCGTCGCGCCTGAACTGCGCATGATCGCTTACGGCTTCTGTCTGCTCGGCCTTGTGTTCTGGTTTCCGAGCGGGTTCGCACCGCTCATCGGCCGGTTCTGGTCGTTCCTCGAGAGGCGCAAATGACCGGGCTCCCGATCCTCGAAATCTCCGGTCTCTGCAAGTCGTACGGTGCTGTGCGGGCGATCGACAGCGTCGATCTTCACGTCGATCGCGGTGAGATCTGCGGGCTTATCGGGCCTAACGGCTCGGGCAAGTCGACGTTCTTCGACTGCGTGACCGGGCTTGCCAGGCCGAGCGCGGGAGCCGTTAAGCTGGACGGCCAGGACATCACAGGGTGGTCGCTGAATGACATCGCCCGCGAAGGCCGTATGCTGCGCTCCTTTCAGAAGACGGTGGTGTTCAGCGCGCTCGATATCGAGGAAAACCTTGTCATCGCCGGCCAGATGTTCACCTTCCCCGGCATCCTGTCGACATTCGGAATAGGGGCCGCAGCCCGCAATCGCGTGGCGGCACTGCGGGAGCGGGCGCGCGAACTGATCAGGATCGCTGGCCTGTGGGACGTGCGTTTCCAGCCCGCGGGCAAGCTTTCCGGAGGCCAGCAGAAGCTGATCCAGTTCGCCTCGATGCTCATGCCCGAGCCAAAACTCATCCTGCTCGACGAGCCGATGGCCGGCATCAACCCAAAGCTCATCGAGCGTGTGGTCGACAGCATCCGTCTTGCCAATACATCCTTCGGCGTCAGCTTCCTGATCATCGAGCACAACATCGACGTGGTGACGAGCCTGTGCAGGCGCGTGGTCGTGCTCGACCAGGGACGCAAGCTCGCAGAGGGCACGCCAGACGATATCGTCCGAAACCAGGCGGTGCGGGAGGCCTATCTCGGTGGCTGAAACCTCTCTCTCGATCAAGGACCTGCGCGCGGGCTACGGTTCGCTCGATATCCTCAACGGTGTCGATCTCGACGTACCCCAGGGACAGTTCGTCGCCCTGATGGGGCCGAACGGGGCAGGCAAGTCGACGCTCCTGAAGACTCTCTATGGCATGACGACGATCAAGGGCGGCAGCATCAACTGGCGGGGCAAGGACATCAGCGCCTACAAGTCCCGCGCAATCCTTGCCGAAGGCATTTCCTGGGTTCCGCAGGGACGCTGCAACTTCCCGGTCATGACCGTCGACGAGAACCTTCAGATGGCCGCCTATACGCTGCGCCACAGCCGGGTGAAGGCGGAGCGCGACTATGTTTATGACCTGTTTCCGATTTTGAAGACGCGCCGCAACACGCTTGCAGGAAACATGTCCGGCGGCGAGCAGCAATTGCTGGAGGTCGCAATGGCCGTGCTGCAGCGGCCCAAGATCCTGCTGGTTGACGAGCCGTCGGTCGGACTATCGCCCACGGCCATTGGAATCGTCTTCGATGAGTTGCTTCGTATCAATGCCGCCGGCCAGACGATTCTGCTCGTCGAGCAGAACACGAAGAAGGCCATGGCGGTGGCACAGCGCGCCGTCATCCTGCGTCTGGGCAAGGTGATATGGGACGGCCGTCCTGCGGATATTACCCATGATGAGCTGGGCGAGCTGTTCCTGACGGGCCGCATGCGCGGCGAAACCGACGTCGAACATTGATGATCATCGCGGCCTCGCCGAGCGGCGGCCGTGGCACCATTCGCAACTCGAGAGGACGACCACAGTGACGATTTTCGTGCCGGCCGCGCGCGTCTCGCGCATCAAGATCTCACCGACCACAGCGGCTTCCGCGCGTGTTCGCGAACTGAAGGCCGCGGGTCGCGACATCATCGACATGGCGATCGGCGAGCCGGATTTCGATACCCCGGACCATGTCAAGGCGGCGGCGCACGAGGCGATAGATCGCGGAGAGACGAAGTACACCGCGGTGAACGGCACCGTCAGCCTGCGCAAGGCGATCATTGCCGATTACAAGCGGCGGCTGGGGCTTCAATATTCCGACAACGAAATCTGTGTCGGCGGCGGAGCCAAGCAAATCCTGTTCCTCGCGTTGATGGCAAGCGTGGAGGAGGGGGCGGAGGTCATCATCCCGGCGCCCTATTGGGTCTCCTATCCCGACATGGTTATTGCCAATGACGGCAAGCCGGTCATCGTGCGGTGCTCCGAGAACCAGGGTTTCAAGCTGACGGCGGATGCACTCGAGGCGGCGATCACGCCGCGGACGCGGTGGTTGATTCTCAATGCACCCTCGAACCCGACGGGCGCTGCCTACTCGCGATCGGACCTTGAAGCACTGGGAGCTGTCCTGCTGCGGCATCCCAATGTCCTCGTGCTGTCCGACGACATCTATGACCAGATCTGGTATCGCGACGAGCCCGCGACCACGCTGGCGGCCGCCGTGCCGGCATTAAGGGAGCGCATTCTTCTCACCAACGGCGTTTCGAAGAGCTACGCAATGACCGGGTGGCGGATCGGCTATGCGGCGGGTCCTGCGCCGCTCGTCGCCGCGATCAACAAGCTGCAATCGCAGATGTCGTCGTGCCCATCGTCTATCAGTCAGGCCGCCGCCGCCCATGCGCTCGTAAGCGACCAGTCCTTCGTTCGCGAAAGCGTCAAGCTCTACAAGGAACGGCGCGACTATGCGTGCGCGCGACTGAACGCGATGCCTGGCTTGTCGTGCCTCGTTCCGGACGGGGCCTTCTATCTCTACCCAGGCTGCGCCGGCGTGATCGGCAAGACGACACCTGGCGGAAAGGTCATCGAGAACGACCTTGATTTTGTGCTCTACCTGCTGGACGACGTCGGCGTGGCCGCAGTGCAAGGTGCGGCCTACGGACTTTCACCTTATTTCCGCCTGTCGATTGCAACCTCGATGGATGCGATCAAGCAGGCCTGCGACCGCATCGAGAAGGCCTGCAAGGCGCTGCGCTGAGAGTCAGACGCCAGCGGCGCAAAATCGACCGCGCATGGGCAAGACTCCCGTTGAAATCAACAGCCTAGATAAAGGATAGTGCCTACTGTCGGAGGGGAGTTGACTTGCCGCCCTCGGTCCCGGTCCAGGAATAGCGTTCGCCAGATGAGCGTCGATTTCAAGAAGCTGAAGAGCTTTGTTAAGGTCGTCGACGCCGGCAGCGTATCGCGGGCGGCCGGCCTTTTGCGTACGGCACAGCCCGCGCTCTCTCAGCAGATCGCCGCTCTCGAGAGCCACTTCAAGCACAAGCTGCTGCTACGCAGCAATCAGGGCATCGTTCCGACCGAGGCGGGCCTCATTCTCTATCGCCATGCTCAGTTGCTGCTGAAGCAGATCGAGCAGGCGCAGATCGACATCGATCAATCGACCAAGGCGTTAGCCGGGCGTGTGTCGATCGGGCTTGCGACCTATTCGGCCTCCAGCACGCTGTCCCTGCCGCTTCTGAAGGAGATGTCCAGGCTTCATCCGCAGATCATCGTCCATATCAACGATAGTTTCGGCCATGTGCTGAGCGAACTCATCATGACCGGAAAGATGGACATGGCCATGATCTACGGTTCGGGTCCGATCAAGGGCGTGAAGCTCCAGCCGCTATTTCGGGAAGAGCTGTATCTGGTATCCCGCGCCGAGGCGGCCGCGAAGAAGTCAAAGGATGAGCCGCTGCAGCTTTCGGCGCTGGCCGATGTCAAGCTGCTGCTGCCGGGCCAGGGGCATTTCCTGCGACGGCTGATCGACGAATCCCTGGCGCGGGCCAGGGTGACGCCAAACGTCGTATCTGAGATCGAGTCGGTTTCCGCGTTGGGCGCGGCGGTGACGGAAGGGCTCGGTTCGACGATCCTGCCGGCCTCGGTGGCCGCGAGCGCATCGAGCTTTCCTGGTGTCGAAGTGCGGCGACTTGTCCGTCCGGCGATCGAGGCTACAGTTTCGCTGTGCGTGTCCGATCACTTGCCGCTGTCCGAACCAGCGCTTGCTACTCGGTCCGTACTTCTCACCGTTGTCGAGAAGCTCATGCGCAACCATCCGCAGGGCATCCGGATGGTCTAGGTTCGAGCCCAGGTCGCCGCAGAGAGGCGAGCACGTGTGCTCGAAGCCGATATGCCGCGTTCTGGACGCCATAAACAAAACCTATGGCGGCAGATCGGAGTTGTGGTGGCCGGCCGCGACCGCATTTCTTACCCTCGAAAACATCGTGGAATCCGCATTTGACTCGATGCCTTGATCGCACGGTCAGCAGGGAAAATTTGACGGATCAGCGTCGTCCGAGACGTTCGCTTCGAGGAAAAAGATGGCCAAGCTCGCATTCGATACCGGCGGAACCTTCACCGATTTTGCGTTGCTGGACGACAAGGGCGAATTGCATCTGCACAAGGTTTTGAGCACGCCGAACAATCCGGCGGAGGCCGTGGTTCGCGGCGTGTCCGATCTGCTCGAGCAGTTCGGCGATGTGGTCGATCTCGACAAGCTTCAGGTGCTCGGCGCAACGACCGTCGTCACCAACGCCGTGCTGGAGCGAAAGGGCGTCAAGACCGGCTTCATCTCGACGGCCGGTTTCCAGGACATGCTGCGGATCCGCAACGAGGGACGTTACGATCTCTACGACCTCAATCTCAGATATCCGGACCCGCTGGTCACGCGTGCAAACAGTTTTGGCGCGGTAGAGCGGATGTCGGCCGATGGCGATGTTGTCACCGCGCTGAAGGAAGAGACCGTCCGGGAGATCGCCAGTCGGTTGCGCGACGAGGGTATCGGGTCCGTCGCGGTGTGCCTGCTCCACGCCTACAAGTATCCTGCTCATGAGCAGCGGATCGCTGCGCTGCTTCGGGAAGAGAACCCTGACATCTTCGTCTCGCTGTCCTCCGAGGTCTGTCCGGAGGTTCGCGAGTTCGACCGAGCTTCGACGACCGTCGTCAACGCCTATACGCGTCCGCAAATGTCGGGCCACGTCGCGCACCTCGAGCGCGAGTTCGCCTTGAAGGGCATCGAGCGGCCGGTTCTGTGGATGACCTCGTCGGGCGGCCTCGTGCCAAGCCGTCGCGCCGCGGAATTGCCGGTGCGTTTGATAGAGTCGGGTCCGGCAGCCGGCGCCGTTGCTGCAGCCGAATTCGGCCGCATTGCGGGCGAGGGCAGCGTTCTTTCATTTGACATGGGTGGCACCACCGCCAAATTGTGCCTGATTCCGAATGGCGAGCCGACTGTCGGGACCGACCTTGAAGTCGCGCACTATCATCGCTTTCGGAAAGGGTCGGGTTTCCCGCTCAAGATCCAGTCGATCCGCATGATAGAGATCGGCGCCGGAGGCGGCTCGATTGCTGCGAAGAACCCGCTTGGCCTGCTCGATGTCGGGCCGCGCTCGGCCGGCGCGCTTCCCGGGCCGGCCGCCTATCAGCGTGGCGGTACCGAGCCGACCGTGACGGATGCCGACATTCTGCTCGGCTACATGGGTACCGAGTCCTTCGTAGGCGGCTCGTTCAAGGTCTCCAAGGCTGCGGCGGAGACCGCGATGGCCAAACTCGCCGGTTCTCTCGAAGTCAGCGTACCGCGCTGCGCCTGGGGCATTCACGACCTCGTCAATGAATCCATGAGCAAGGCGGCCGCCGTTCATGCAACCGACCTCGGCGTCGATCCTCGCAGCCTGCCGATGGTGGCCTTTGGCGGTGCGGGTCCGGTGCATGCCTATGGCATCGCGCGCAAGCTCGGCATCAAGCGGATCATCTGTCCAACCGGTGCAGGCGTCACTTCGGCCATCGGGCTGCTCATCGCCCCTGTTGCTGTCGATCTCTCCGCGAGCTTCCCGATGCAGCTCGACAATTGGGATTTCGAGACCATGGATCGCTTGCTCGGCGATCTTGCGGCTCAGGGGGCGGAAGTCGTTACTGCCGCCGGCATCGCACCGAATGCGATCACCAACAGCTACACGGTCGATATGCGTCACGTCGGTCAGGGACATGAGATCACGGTGGCTGTACCGGATCGCAGTCTGCCGCCAAAGCAGTTTCTGAAGCAGCTCGTCGACAATTTCTACAAGCTGTATCGCGAGCTGTTTGGCCGCACCGTTGCCGGCTCGGCGGTCGAGGTTATCACCTGGCGTCTGCGCTCGAGCGGCCAGAAGGATCAGATTGCCCGGCCGCACAGCAGGCAGGCTGCCGAAGCCAAAAAGAGCACCCGCGCGGTCTATTTCAATGAGCTCGGCGGTTACACCGATACGCCGGTCTACGATCACTACAAATTGCCGGTCGGCGAGGAAATCCAGGGCCCTGCCATCGTCGAGCAGAGAGAGTCGACCGCGGTGGTCGGACCGGACGGCAAGGCCCACGTCGATGCCCACGGCAATCTCATCATCAACATCGCTTAAGGACTGACGCGCAATGTCCGTGAATCGAGCTGATTTCAATGATCCAATCAACCTTCAGGTGATGTGGAATCGCTTGATCTTCATCGCCGACCAGGCCGACATCGTGCTCGGACGGACGGCATTCTCGCCGATCGTGCGCGAGAACCATGACTATGTGACCGTGCTGCTGGACAGCCGCGGCAGGGCGCTCGCCCAATGCACCTGGTCGATTCCGGTATTCATCACGTCGCTGCCGATGGCGGCTCAAAAGTACTTTCTGCCGAAGTTCCCGCCCGAAACCTTGCAAGAGGGCGATGTGCTGGCAACGAACGATCCCGAGATCGGCACCGGCCATCTCCCTGACGTCACGATGATCACGCCCATCTTCAGGAAGGGCAAGATCGTTGCTTATGCGGGCTCGATCGCCCATCTCCCCGACATCGGTGGCCGCCCCTTGCATTCAGAGGCCAGCGACATCTTCGAGGAGGGCATTCGCTTCCCAATCGTGAAACTGCACGAGGCAGGCGTTCCCAACAAGGACGTGCTGGACATCATTGCCGCCTCCGTCCGCCTCCCGACCGAGGTGATGGGCGACCTCGAATCCATGGTTGCGGCCAACAACGTCATGGGCCGCGAACTGGTGAAGTTCCTGGACGAATACGATCTCGACGGCGTCGATGGACTCGCGGATGCGATCCACACGCGATCTGAAGCGCAGACGCGCAAGGCTATCCGGCAATGGCCGAATGGAACCTATACGGCCGAGGTTCTGCTCGACGGCTACGACACCGATGTGAAGCTCAAGGCATCCGTCATCGTCCGTGACGACTCCATTCACGTCGACTACGCCGGAACGTCGGACCAGGTGCTCCACTCGATCAACTGTCGCACCAACTATCGCTACGCCCATTCGGTCTATGCGCTGAAATGCCTGCTCGACCCCGACACGCCGAACAACGAGGGCTGCATCACGCCGATAACCGACGAAGCACCGCTCGGCTCCATCCTCAATCCGCAGCAGTGGACCGCCGGAAACTCACGAAACCTGATCGGCCATGTCATTCCTTCGCTGATCTTCAAGGCCCTCGAGAGTGTCGTGCCGAGGATGGTCATGGCCGATAGCGGCGGCGCTCCAATCTGGGCGGCGAATTGCGTTGGCCAGCGCGATGACGGCTCGCAATACAGCTCGGTCCAGAATTTTCACGGCGGCCAGGGTGCGCGCGCGGAGTTCGATGGTCTCGACACACTGAGTTTCCCGTCCAACTGCAAGGTGACGGCGATCGAGATGTTCGAGATTGCCGTCCCTGTGCTCACCGAATGCAAGGAGCTGATTCCGGATTCCGGCGGTGCAGGCAAGAGCCGTGGCGGCCTCGGTCAGCGCGTCGTGCTGCGCAATCTCGGGCGTAATCCGATGAGCATCTACCTCGCCTCCGAGCGCGTGCGTCATCCCTGTTTCGGCGTCGTCGGCGGGCAATCCGGTAGTGCCGGCAAGGTGACCAAAAATAGCGAACCACAGTTTCCCAAGGGTAAGGTCGTCCTGAAGACCGACGATTGCTTGGAGGTCGAGACGCCCGGCGGTGGCGGATGGGGAAAGACCTCCGAACGCAGCGCAGCATCGATCGCGCTCGACGTCGCTGAGGGGTTGATTACGGCCGCGGCTGCACGGCAGTTTTACGGCTATCAATGCTCAAGCCTGGCGGCGACGGCTGCCGAGTAGAGGAATTATGGGCCTGCTGGAGAAGAAGATCGCACTCGTCACCGGGGCGGGAACGGGAATCGGACGCGAGACCGCGATCCTTCTGGCTCAGGAAGGCGCAACGCTTGTCCTCACCGGCCGCCGCATCGCACCCTTACAGGAAGTCGTCGCAGCGATTGAGAAAGCAGACGGCAAGGCGTTCGCCCGTGCACTCGACATAGCGTCGCGGGACGAGATCCTGGCGACGGTCGCCTGGGTCAAGAGCAATGTCGGGTCGATCGACATCCTCGTGAACAATGCTGGCAGCGCCAGCAACGTGCTGAACGCACGGTTCATCAGCGAGGCCGAGTGGAACGCCACGGTGAATGTCAATCTCACCGCGGTGTTCAACCTTACCCAGGCCGTGCTGGAAGACATGATCGCCAGGAAGGAAGGCACGATCATCACTGTCTCCTCGCTGGCGGTCATCAATCCGAACCTGCTCGGCGGCGCCGCCTATGGTGCGGCCAAGGCAGGCGTCAAGAATTTCATGACCTTCCTGCATAATACCTACCGCAACCAGGGCATTCGCGCGACGACGATTCTGCCGGGAGAGACGGACACTCCGATCATGGACAATCGCGCGCGTCCGCCGGCGGAAAGCGAGCGCGCGGTGATGCTCAATCCGCACGATGTCGCGCGCGCGGTCCTGCTCTGCGCCAGCCTGCAAAAGGGTGCCGTGATCCCGGAGCTGCATATCTGTCCGACTTTCATGCGGGATACGTCCGCGGACATCGAGGCGGCCCGCTGGGTCGGATCCCCCGCAGGCCTGAGCGACAAGCCCAAGAGCGAGTAGAGAGGATTTCCCATGAACGGAGCCAAACTGCGCGAGCGTCTTGCCAAGGGCGAGGCGATCACCATGCTCACGCCCCACCATGCTTCATCGGGACTGGCGGTCCGCCTGGTCGAGCTCGGGGCTGATGCCATCTTCGTCGATTGCGAGCACGGCACCTGGAGTTTTGAGGATGTGCGCGTGACCGCGCAGGCGATCCGCGGGGCAGGTGGTACGGCCGTCGTTCGCCCGCACTCGCATGAGCGGCCGATCCTGATCCGCTATCTCAATGCCGGCGCCGATGGTCTCATGGTTCCGATGGTCGATACCGCCGACCAGGCGCGCGCCATCGTCGATGCGGTTCGTTATGCGTGTCCCGCTGACCACGAGAAACGGCTCGTCATCGCGATGATCGAGACGCCGAAAGCGATCGACGACATCGATGAGATTCTCGCGGTGGAGGGGATCGACGTATTCTTCATCGGACCCGGCGATCTGTCCCAGAACATGGGGTATCCGCCAGCCCCACCGTTCGGCCAGCCTCGGCCGCTGGCGGTCACCGAGCGGGTCGGCGTTGCCGTGAAGAAAATTCGCGCGGCCGGCAAGGTCGCCGGCACGCTCGTGACATCGGACGAACTGCCGTCCTGGCTCGAGCAGGGTGTGCGGTACTTCTACATCCATTCCGATCCGTTCCTTCGCGTCGGACTGGCCGGCGTGAAGAAGATGCTCGGTCGGTAGGATCAATCAAAAGCGCGGTTGGACCCCTTCGGATGTCGGCTTCGGGTCGAAGTGACACGTGGCGGAGAGGACGGCCCGGCGCTGGAGCTTGTCAGTCGCAGGCCGGCTGCAGGTTGAGTTGCCGCAGGAGGGGAGCCAGCCCGTCTGAACTGCAGTTTCTCACTTCGCTCACTTGCTTTGGCTTTTCGATCGGACGTGTCTGTGGCCTCTTCGCCTCAGCGGTACCGCGGTTTTGGATCTTGTTTCTGGAAGCCGACGGATCGTGCCAGTGACGAGGAGTGAACTCAGGCAGCTTTCGATCCGCCTTGGGTTCGGCCGGCGGCGGAGCAGCAGCGATTTGGGGTGTCGGCACGGCCGGCTTTTCCGCCTCGACGGCGACCTTCGGAGCGATTGCTTCACTGTGGATCGGAAGCCGATCGCTTTTGTTGGCGCTGACCGCCGGATAATCCGACGCGGTGCCAACTTCGGTAGCTGGTGCTGGCGCGCGGCTGGGGCCGAGCGGGGTGACCACGCCAACCACGCATATGATGCAAGCGGCAATAGTTCTGATCATGCCGATTGGTCCCGAGCGTCGCCCGATCCAAGCGTCGCGTCGGAATCAGCCTAGAATAAGACGAGAGGCGCGTTGCAATGAATGGATCCACTTTGCCGGCGCCGGGGCCGTGCTGAACTTGCTGCGGCCCTACTAAAATCTATCGAGTGTTGCAGCCGAGCAATTCCCAAAATCGCATTCTTGCCTCAATATCGACACTAGCCGGTCAGGGTTCGACCAGCCGGACTGGCTAGGCCCGGCACACGTTTCGGCGGGGGCAGTGTGCTGGGCCGCCGATAAGGGCACATTGTGGCGGGCAAATTCGATGAAATCCATCGGTCGGCTTCGTTGGGCGGTAGATAACGACCGCAAGGACCTCGCAAGCTATGAGGCAGGCGAAAGTTCGCATCGCGAGAGCGATGCTGAACAGGAGTCGTTGGCCGAGCGCGTTCTGAAAAATCTTGCGCTGATCCGAGCGCATGAGGCCAAGACGGACTAGAAGCTCTGGCCTCTGGCTCTTGGCCGCCGATACGGCTTTGGGCCGGCGCTCCCATGCGCGCAAATGAAATGGCCGCCGGATGGATAATTGTCCATCCTGGCGTTGGCGGACTGCGGCCCTCAGACCGCGCTGGGGACGTCTTGCTCTTCCTCTCCATGCGCCACGACAACGGCGTGACCTGGCAACGACCAACTTCGCCGAACACCCAGCGGGATTTGCGCCAAAGTCTTCCTCAGTCGCCGCCACCAAGGCCGCCCAACAGTCGACAAGGTTCCCTCCAGGTGGGCGGCTTTCTCTCGAGCCGCCGTAGTTTCACTGTTTGCCTTCAGCAATTCCGCCAGGAGCTTGCTGGTGCGATCGCACTCTCTTTCGAAGTCCGCCCGGTGACCGCCGGCGATCACCTTCATCTCCATGAGATCCGCCTGCAAAGTCGCGATGTGATCCTTTAAGGCGCTGACCACCTGGTGACCGGCAGGGGGCTGGGATACGCGCGTGATGGGAGAATGGCTGATCTCGCTGAGGTCAACCTGCACCAACGTCTTGCCATCGTTCGAACGGGAGCGCGGCAGTCGATGTCGCTTGACGAGCGCTCTTGCCGCTTCCGGAGAAATATTCAGCCTTTCGCCGAGTTCGGCGTAAGTCAGCATCTCGACGGGCATGGGTATTCGCTCCCGTTTGATCGGAAGGTCGCCACCCAGACCGGCCGAAGCTACCAACGACAGGTTAAGGGTTGGTTTACTATTAATGGGCTCGGTACGGCTCAAGTCGCGGCGGAGGAGTTTTCCTTTCCGCTGTCGACCTCTTTCGCTCTTACGAGCGCCCCGGCGAACTGCCTACCGCCATCTTGCGATCGGCCCACCCTTTGATATCGCCTACCGTCAGTGCCTTGAGAAACGGATTGGCATTGACCAGTTTTTCGCGTGAGGTGCGACCCGTTGCGTCAGCGGCAGCCATAAGTGAAGCCGCATCGGCATTTTCGGCAGCCGACAATAGCGCTACTGCGCCGGCCGGTCCCGCGAAATGCGCGAGGTAGAGAGAGCCGGGTGTGACCGGCAGACCGTGCTTGTTGAGGATCGCGGCATACTCCTCGACCAGTCGCGTGGCGATCTCTCGCGCAAGCTCGGGATCTCGCCGCAGGTCCAACACCTCCTTGTCGCTGCGCCCCTGAATCAGATCGCGTCGGTGCTTTCGAACTGTTTCGAGCCACGTGTTATCGAGGAACTGGGCAGCACCGGTGGCACTCGAGCGCTTGTTCCTGGCATTCGAGTCACCATTGGACTCGGCGACGATGATGCGCTCGACCAACGCCTTTGCGGCCGTCTTGTCGATCAATGTCCCGTTCAAATGCGCATCGCGAAATAGGACGACACTTGCGACGAAGGCCAGGCCGATCGCCACTCCAAGGACAGTCGTGATGGATTCCGCCGACAGCCAGTGCCGCCCGGTAACAACGTACGCGCGCTCGTCCGGACGAGGTGGGCGAATCTCGCCGGGGCGGGATGTTTGCTCTGACGCATGCGCGAGGCGCCGCGCGAGACCGTCGGCCACCTCATTTCTGAGGAATGGTTGCGCTAGGTCGGGCATCGTGTTGGCAGGTTCAACGCTCGGAGCAGGCCATCGACGACACCTGACGGGCAAGGTTTGACCTCTGCGACCGGTCTGGCGCGGTCAAGTTTCGCGGTTGTCTTGGAAATTCGCTGTTCGGGCCGAGCTCTGGGCAGCACGACCGCGGATTTTCCGCGGTGTGCGCTCCGTTGCTCTTCAATCCTCGAAGGCCCAACATTTGAGGTTTGATCGGGCGGAGGAGTCACTTTGCCCGAGGCGATCGGCTGCGGCGGCGCTTGAAACATATGCGGGATGTCAAGGCGGTCCGCGGTCGTCAGCGTATCGTATGAGACAACGGCCGCCCGAGCGGGCGGATCGTTCACAGGCTTTGCCGTGCGCGGTGGTGTCTTGAGTTCCATCACCGCGAGCGTACTGAGGCCAACAAGGATGAGAGCTGCTCTCATCTGATTTCACGCTGTCCGAGGAGGAAGCCTTGCTCAAAGCCCGCCGGAAATGAGCGCCCGAAAATCGGAGACGATTGCAGATATCCAATGAGGCGGCTTAGCGGCAGAAGTGAACCAGCCGGCGTGGATACGGGACAAGATCAGAGACAGGGTTAATGCGGGGCGATGAGCAAAGCATGGAAGGCATCTCGCGATCCGGAGACCTGCGTTCGCGATAGCAACAGAATGAACGTGAGGGCGCCCGCGCAAGCGTTGTGGCGTCAACTAGAGGACCGGCTGGCCCGCGCCGCGGCTCTGGTACCTGGTCACCGGGTGGTCACCAACGCCGGTCGGAGCTGCAAGGTGCTTCCTTGATGAGGCGAATGGCAAGTTCGCAAACGCTCCGCTCAGGATCAAATTCGACCAATCCGGGTTAACGACAACCGGAGTGAGGCAGCGATAGGTTATTCTATGCTCGGATTGGCAATTCTGCTCGCGGCAATCGGTTTGGGTTTTGCCATAGGCTACGGCACTCGCGAAGTCGTCTCACGCAGACGACACGCCGAATATTTGGCATATGCGCAATATCTTGAGCCTCCGCGGCCAAATGTTTCACGTGCCAAGGATGACGGCCGGTTGGGACAGCAGCCATCCACGTCGATCAAGAACATTTTCTCCGGGGTGGCCGATCGCCTCAGCTTTGCACTCGCTTTGGATTTTACGCTGGCGCTGCTGCTGATCCTGTTGCTGCCAAGGCCGTCTTGACCCTGCGGACGATCGCAGCGACACCGCCCCTTGGTGGTCGAGATTCACATCTAGTCCGGGCTCAAAGCCCGAAATCCAGTTGCGGCTCGGCGTCATCCCCGACGTGGAGGGAAGACAGCGACACCCCGAGGAGGCGCACCGGCTTCGGCAGAGGCATGTTGTCCTCCAGCAGAGCGATCGCCAATCCTGCGAGATCGCGACGGCTCGCGACAATCGAAGGGGCGGACCGGCTGCGCGTGATGATCTCGAAGTCGGCGAACTTCACTTTGAGCGTCACCGTTCGGCCTCGGGTGCCCGCCGACTCGCAGTGTCGCCAGACCTTGTCGATCAGCGGCTTGAGCTCCGCGACCATTGTGTCGAAGTCGGTCAGGTCGGTCGAGAACGTATTCTCCGCGCCGACCGACTTCCGAATGCGGTTGGCTCGAACAGGCCGTTCGTCGATGCCGCGTGAGATCCAGTAGTAGTAGGCGCCCGACTTGCCGAAGTTTGCGTTCATGAACTCCAGCGTCTGGTTGCGCATGTCGAGACCCGTGAAGATGCCCAGGGCATTCATCTTCGCGCTCGTTGCGGGACCTATCCCGTGGAATTTGCCCACGGGCAGTGCCTCTACGAAGGTCGGTCCCATCTCGGGCGAGATGACGAACTGCCCATTGGGCTTGCGGTGATCGGAGGCGAGCTTCGCCAGAAACTTGTTGTAGGAAATACCGGCGGAGGCGTTAAGGCCGGTCTCGACCTTGATTTTTTCGCGGATTGCCAGGGCGATGTCCCTGGCGAGCGGGATGCCTTGAAGGTTTTCAGTGACGTCAAGGTAGGCCTCATCGAGCGACAAGGGTTCGATGATCGGTGTGTGCTCGGCGAAGATCTCGCGGATCTGTCGGCTGATGGACTTGTAGACCTCGAAGCGCGGCTTGACGAAGATCAGATCGGGACACTGCCGTTTGGCGGTGATCGACGGCATCGCGGAGCGAACGCCAAACTTGCGGGCCTCGTAGCTTGCGGCCGCGACGACGCCGCGTTCTGCCGAGCCGCCCACCGCGACCGGCTTGCCGCGCAGTTCCGGGTTATCGCGCTGTTCCACCGACGCGTAGAACGCATCCATGTCGATATGGATGATCTTGCGATGAGGCGCCGTCGAGACGCTTTGCTCCGGATCGGGTGGGGCCATGCGTCGATTGTACAGAGAGCCAACAGCGAAGTCGCGGCGAACTGGGCCTCGATCCGAAGGCCGGGACTCCGGGCAGCTGTCGCCGATCGAGTCCAGCATCTCGACGACCGCGACGGCGGCCGCCTCTGGAGAGATCCCGGCCGGCGGGTCCTGCTGCTGTGTCAGGAATCGAACAGTCAGGTATCCGTGGTTAGAGTATCCTTTGCTTTGGAAGATATTTTATTGATTCGGAGACTGCGACATTGGCGATGGGCAAAGTAAAGTGGTTCAACGCGACCAAAGGCTATGGCTTCATTCAGCCTGATGAAGGTGGCCAAGATGTCTTCGTGCACATCAGCGCCGTCGAGAAGGCCGGGTACACGGGCTTGGCCGAAGGCGCGCGGATCAGCTACCAGCTGAGGGCGGGGCGCTCGGGCAAGATGTCGGCGGAAGATCTGCGGATTGGCTGACGGAGCGCCGGCGAGGACGTAGTACGAACCACTACGCGGCGACGTCGAACGAGGCGATCAGGGTACGCATGTCGTGAGCCAATTCGCGATAGTGCGCGCCCAGTCGCTGGTACAGCTCGCGCTTGTTTCCATCCAGTCGCGTGGCCATCAACTCACACTCGGTAGCGAGGCCTTCAAAACGTTCTAGCTTGGCTTGGAAACCGGTCATGGGACGCCCCGAACTGTTACTAAAGCGGGCGCTGACCGTAATCGCGTGATTACGTCAGAACAAACATTGTTATCAAAAATAACTATTCTCTGTGGAACTGAGCACCGCCGCCAGTTGGTGGACGCCAATTTCAACAACTGAATACCTTATGGTGGCCGTCGGCCGGAAGCGGACCCAAGCTTCCCGGATAATCGGCACGACGAGCGCTGCTGATGCCGCCAAAACGGCGGCTGTTGATGTGCCTCACATGCAGACCGAGGTCGCCCAGGTTTCCGTCAATTTCCAATTTCGTGGCGGGACACTATCGACGAATGGCGGAGAAATCAGTGGGGCAATGGTGGTGACAAGATGCGCGTACCGGTTCCGACGCGCGCCACACCGTCAACGCGGTCAGAAGCAATACGGCGACGATGAGTTTGGCCAATGTGGTGTCGCTCAGCTTCGCTTCTCCTTCTCAGCCCGTCTGCGTTCGGTTGTTCACGCCGTTATCGACGGCGCATGCTCTGGCAAACGCAGGGCGAGCGCCAGGCGTTCAATTTGTCGGCCTCGACCTCCAGCCGTATTCCTGATGTGGAATCGTGGCGGTGATGTCGATGTCTTTGCCGGCCGACTGGCGCCAAGCTGCTACCCCGAAGCACAAGGTCAGGGTGAGGGCGATGGCAAGCAGAAGGATCGAGACGAAATGGCTCAGCATGTATGCCCAGCAGTTCGGAACTACCAGAAGAGAGCGAACACGAGTTGCCGATTCGGAAAATGCAGGTGCGCTGACCTACCGCTCGTTTTCCCCTGAGAGCATCTTCTCGATCTTGGCCGATCGCCTCAACTTCGCGCTCGCCTTGGATTTTACAATGCGCCGTTGCCAGCCGGCGCCAGTCGCACGGGAACCGCAACCGGGAAGGCCCGCATGAATCTGTTATCCCAGAGGGGATACGTAGTCCTGGTGGAGGCAAGTTGGTCTTGCCCCGCCATCAAGCAACACGGTGATACCGGTGGTACGAAGACTGACTTCGACGACCGTACCAGTCTTGTTAGCCAGATCGGGGCACTGAAGGGCGCCGAGCTGGCTTATCTTGATGCGGGTGCCGACCACAAACGTCGTCTGGGCAACCATGCCATAAATCCGAATTTATAAATATTCATGGTTCGAAACACCGCAAAAGTACACCCAATCTCTGCAATTTGCAACTTGCAGTAAATTTCAAAGGAGGGCGCACCGACTTCCGATGTAGTCCTCGTAACCGTGGGCCAGGTGCTGGCGTCTCCAACCCGGAGGTGCCAGGCTACTCCTCTGGGAGCAGTCCCATCGTGTCGTCCGCCTCACCGATCCAGTACGCCTCTGTGCCGCACCCATATGCCGCATTTGCCGTGGCCGCGATCAGGGCTCGCGCTCCATCGCCGGATGGCTGCGGTTCTTCACTTTGATCCATGTATTGTGACTGCCGCGGTACGGCCAATCGCGACGCTCAAGGATCAAGCTATATTCAAGCCCATTCGGCACGGCCCGAAAAAATCGACGCCGATTCCCGCTGCCATTTGGTGGTCAGGAACAAGCGGCAATCTCGTGTGCTCCTGACGTGCTGCGGTCACTTCAATAATCCCCCTGTAAGGGGACACGAGCCGATCCCAGATCGTAGTTCGCTGCCAGCCCACCGGGGCCTTCTTTGTTGTCGACACAAAGAGGCCGCCTCGCAGGCGGCCTCAGTTCGAAAGCGCTGATCTAATTCCGTGTTGAAATAAGTCCGCAGCCAACCCTTAAGCTGCGACCAGCCCCGGATACAACAGTAGATCGGGAATTCAAACGTCTGCCCGGCGAGACAAGGCTACCCACGACTGCCGATGCCGCTATAACAAATACAAATCAAGTCGGGAAAAACAGGCAGATTTGAATCGGTTCCTGTGTGTAAAATTGGACAGTACAAAAAGCCGGACCGCTCTAGGCTCGCTCGGCTTGGCCACTCAATTTCGCCAAGCAGACTCCAACGGCCCCGGCATTGTAGGTGGTGCCGGGGCCGTCTTTCGGCAGTGTCCTAGTTCCGAGGTCGGCCTATGAATAAGGATCGGATCATATCTTGCCCCGAAAACCTGGCGGCCGAGATTGCCCTCCATCAGCTGCGTATCGGAAAGGTCATGATGAGGTCGCTCAGGATCCTTGAAGAAGCCGACCGTCAGGACACGTTCCTGGGCCGCCAGCATTACAAGCCTACCCCACTTCCGTACCAAGAGGAGTAAAAGCGACTTAGCCGGCGGCTGTCGTCAGGGGGCGCAGGGCAGAAGCTATGTTACGATCCATACGGCAGCAGCCCAGAAGGCGCGTGCGAGCAAGTAAATCCAAGCGCCCGTTGTCGTCAGCAGGGCGGCCAACAGCAAAAATCCGAGCACACGATCCTCTTGCGGGGTCTCCTCGACCTCATGAGCGGATGCGTGCACGGTGTCATCGAATGTTGGCAAGTGCGCGGTTTCTGGCATCACTCAACGCTCCGACAAGCGAGGTTAGCCCCCCCGATTGGAAACGCCGCGGCGCCAATTGCCGCCTCGTCCTAACTCCGTCAGTGCGTTCCAGAAGCAAGGCCGCTGTCGCGATCAGCGGTCTTCCAAGATTTAAAAGCCCCGTGATCGCTGAGTTTTCCCTAGAGGCTTGGTTCCTGCGAGCACATAAGTGAATCGAGGGTTTATTTCGTCGGCCTCCATGCGACTGCCGTCCGATGGGTGCCACGTCAGATATGACAGGAGCCAAAGGACAAACCCGCCCACGCAAACCAGTCCGCGCCAAGCTGAATGCCAGTGCGAAAATGCGTAGGCCGTGCCGTGCCTCCATTGAGGCCGCAATCACAGCACACTCAGTATGTGGCAACCGCAGTTTGCATCCAGCAAGTCAGGATGCTGGCAACCATCCACTTGGGACAATTGGCGCCAGGCACGGAACGGTACGCGCACGCTTCAATCAAAAGACCCGGTTTTTCGCCTGGGCTGCCTGGGAGGGCGCGGCGCGCGGCTTGATCGGCGTCAGTTCGCCGTAGGGAGAGATGATGGCAGCCTCCTGACGGCGGCACTTCGGGCAAACGAACGTCACCTCATGCGGTCGGCTCGACCAGCTTGCGTGCTTGAGGTTGGCCGACATCGGCCAGGCCTCGCATTGCGGACACGAGATCAGAAAGCGACCAGGGTCGAGCATACCCATCCCAAAGCTCCAAGAGCCTGCCCTAAGCTGAAATGTCCAACATATGTAAATAGTTCCGGGGGCGGGCAGGGTCGCGATGCAGGCCTGCCGCATTCCCGGTGCGGTCACATCTTTGAATATGACCGGCTGCGAACCGGCTCAGCTTCGCCTTTCTTTTGACCTCGGCCTCATCTCGAGTTGCTTGCGAATTGTCTTTGCGAGAGGCCGCAACGCCGCGCCGGCGAAGCCGCAGAGAAGCATGAGCCATGTTGCCAGGGCCGCGCACCACAACAGGTCTTCCAGAATCTCGGGCATGATTTGCCCCCAAATGAACTGCTTGAAATGGGAACAATGTCCCTCAACCTCGGAGCTGCCACAAGGCGTCCTAAAAGTAGCAATGGAGCGACGGACGTGCCGAGCCCCGGACGGGATAGACAAAAATCACGATGGCAGTCGCGGAGCCGGGGAAGTTGCCGAGCGCTCACTTGCCGGGGGCAACGGGCCGTTCCGCACAATCCCTCCGATCGGTGATTGCGAAACCGAGGATCAATTCTCGGGGTAACCGGTTGGATGCGCATGCGCACCCGGGTGATGAAATCGGCAGGTTCGTTGACCCTTGTTGGTATGCTTCTTTCTGCTTGCGCGAATTCCGACCACGGGAGGCCGACGGTTCGACCCGGCGCACCATGGGCTCGCGACCTCAACGAGCCGCCCCCAAATCGAGAGTCCGCCAACGGAGCGGCGGTCTCGGAGATAAAAGCGGATCTGAACGCTGCGCGGGAGAAAGCCGCGCGCTAAAGCATGAATCGGAAAAGTGCGAAGCGGTTTTCCCTCGCGACAAACGCGGAACGCGTTTGCGCAGAGATCGTTCGCAAACAACAACCTAAAGCGCGATGACGATTGATTCTAATCTCATCGCGCTTTAGAGCGGACACTTCGGCCCGCGACACCTTCAGCACGGGACGTCTCAGTGCTGCAGGGTCACTACCCGATCATCCTTTCGAGGGCGACGAGGGCGGTAAAGACGATCACGACGACTCCAACGAAGGTAATGCCAAGGAAGACGTTGTGCATGGTGCCGCGTTTCCCTATCCGCCGCCGCGGCCAACTACCGTCTGAGCTGTTCGCGCGTCTTTCGGTTTCCAACCGCGCGTCTGTCCGCAACGCGGGCACGAGGTGATCCCCGCGCAATCAGCCTTCAAGATCAGTGGATTTTGACTTCCTTCAAGGGGAGCCGCAGCTCGGCCGCGCGCTCTTGGCGATCCTTCTTGCGGAATTCGATCTCTCGCCGCTCGAACTCACTGAGTTCCCTTTGAACTGCTTCCAAAATGCGATCACGCGGCGTCGTTCCTGGTTGTGTCCGTTCCGTCATCACTTACCCCGGTGTTTTGGAAGGGGCAGAGCGCCGTAAAATTGCGGATTTATGACGGCAAGCGCGCGGAATATCGGCCAGGCACTCTCCCAGGTACTCTCACGGTCGCGCGCGGTCGCGCCAAGACAAGCTGCTGGCGCGTGCGGCTAAGCCCGATGGTTGTGCTGGGAATTTTGCCCGGCGTGTCAATCGCGGGCGCCGCCGAGGCGATCCGCGCCGGCAAGGCCCCGCGCTACTGTGCATGGGGTTGTTTTCGGCATTTTTGATTGAGCGTGGACCGTGCCGGTCCCGCGGCCTGTTTTTCAACGCCGATGCTCTGATGCCGCTGCGTCGAGCGGAGGCCTCACTGCCTGCGGTACACCCGGGGCTGCTGCGCGCCCGGCTGCTGTCCGGTCTGCTGCTGCCTGAACAGGACGCGCGGGTTCAGATCGCAATAGGTGTTCCAGCGCCCCGAGGCAGACGCCAGGCACTGTGCCTTCGTTTCATACGAGCAGTCGCCGGACCAGCCGAGCTGCTCGCCAAAGACACACCAGGGGTATTCATAGGAGGCGGGAAGGGCGGAGCCCGCGTGAGCGGCTGTTGCCGCGGCCAGCAGGGCCAGGATGGCTAGCGTCGTGCGCATGATCATATCTCCTGTCGTAAGGTCTCGGCGCGGGCTGGACTTCGAACCGTTGCACATGCCGCCTTAACGCGATCGACCGCGTTGAGGCCATGAGGCCCGCCCGTCCGCCCAGGCGCGATTTTTTCTCGCCATGTGTGAACTGCTTCACATCCGATATGTCCGTCGCCTGCTAAAGATCACCTATTGCTTTACTTATCCATTATTTAAAAAACACACCCCCGGCAGTTACATGCCGGGGGTGTTTTTGTGTGGGCCGATGTGTAGCGAGGGGCAGCCTCCGGCAAGCCCACGGCGGTCCTCCATAATGAGTAGTAAATCGGGCGGGGCTGGCCCCAGGCTGGTCGCCGCGCCTGTGCTATACTCCAGCGCATGACCTGATCCCCGACGGCCCGTACCGGCGGTTCCATCGTTTGGCCGACGGCTCGACCAGGTAACCGACTCGGTTGGCAAAGCGACCACGGAGACGGTCGCAACGGGAGGGAGCCTGACCATGACCACGTTCGACAAGCGCGAGCAGGGCTTTGAGGCCAAATTCGTTCACGACGAGGAGCTGATGTTCAAAGCCACGGCCCGGTCCAACAAGCTGCTCGGCATGTGGGCCGCAGGGCAGCTCGGGCTGAGCGGCGATGCCGCAACCAGCTACTCGACGGAGCTCGTGACCGCCAATCTGGACAACAAGACGGTCGATGATGTCCTGCGAAAGGTCTCCGGCGATCTCGCCGGCAAGGGAATTACGCCCGAGCAGGTTGCGCAGAAGCTGCAGGAATTCCTGCATCAGGCCGTACAGCAGCTGAAGGGGCCCGAATAGGATGGTCCCGAGCATGCAGATGTCTTTCGGAGGTCACAGCTCCATGTGGACGATCTCGATCGGCTCGCGGCCGAGGCCGTGGGAGAAGTAACCCCGCCTGATGCTCCTGAAGCCGTGCTTGCGGTAGAAGCCTTCGGCGTTGATGGTCGCCTCGAGCCTGATCGGCCCCGCGTGGCCGACCTTCGCCGCGGCTATCCCGATCTCGAGCAGCTTTCGCCCAAGTCCCGTGCCTGCCGCTTCGGGCAGGATAAACAATCGGGTGACTTCGCCCGGCTCCGCGTCGACAAAGCCGACCACCTCGCCATCGCGAAGGCCCACGGTCATTCGTTCCCTGGCGATGAGATTTTCGTAGAACGCCACCGTGCGGTCGCCCATCCAGTTCACGATCTGGTCGCGGGAATAGGATGTTCCGGAAAGGCCGCTGATCGACGCCTTGGTGAGATTGAAGACCGTTTCCGCGTCGTCGCGGCGGGCGGCCCTGAATGAGAAATCGGTGTCCGTCACGGGAGTTGGATTGGGCGTCATTCGTGATTCCGCGTGGCCGTGTCGCTCAGGCGGTCAACGAAGGCGATCCCGATCGCCGACGCCACGAAGGTGATGTGAATCAGGACCTGCCACATCACGCCCTGCTCGGTAAAGCTGGCGCGGCCGGAGCCGAGATTGCCGGCCTCGATGAAGGTGCGCAGCAGCGCGATCGAGGAGATGCCGATGATGGCCATCGCAAGCTTGATCTTCAGCACGCTCGCATTGACGTGGCCGAGCCATTCCGGCTCGTCCGGATGGCCCTGGAGATCGAGCCGCGAGACGAAGGTCTCGTAACCGCCGACGATCACCATCACCAGGAGGTTCGAGATCATGACCACGTCGATCAGCGCCAGCACGCTCATCATGATCTGCTGCTCGGTCAGATCGAGCGCGTGCCAGGACAGATGCCAGAGCTCCTTGACGAACAGCGCAATGTAGACGCATTGCGCGACGATCAGCCCGAGATAGAGCGGCAGCTGCAGCCAACGCGAGCCGAAGATGACCATCGGCAACGCGCGCAGGCGCGGCGAGGCCGGAAGGCGGGGCTGGCTCGTCGTCTCAGGCTCGCTCGACATTTTCAGGCAATTCCCCGCTTCGGTTGCACGGTGGCCAGATGTAGCCCGACATGATGGCCTGCGGAAGACGCGACGTCAGGATCGTGCGCCACCTGCGGCGAGATGCTATCCTGACCTCCGGGCGGCGCTGATTTTCAGCTGACATCATTGGAGACATCGTGCGGACGATTGCGGCTGTTGCAACCATCGTGCTCTGCGGAGCCGCGATCACCGAAGCGGCCGCGCTGCCGTTGACGCCATTTCGCTACGCGGACCAGGCGCAACGCTATTGTCCGAACGACAAGGTGGTGTGGCTGGATTTCAGAAAAGGGCGCTACTACGCCAAGGGCCAGAAGCTCTACGGGCAGGGGTTTGACGGCAGCTTCGTCTGCCTGAACGAAGCCAAGAGTAGCGGCTATCGCCGCTCGGTGCTGGGCGTACGCTGAGCTGGCGCAGATCGCGTGCGTTGCTGGTTATTTGCTCTCGCTCGGCAGCTTGACCGGTACGTGCGGGGAGCTGCTGACGACGCGGGGGCTTCCGTCCGGATAACTGCGGCTCGTCCGGATCAGCGTTTCCAGAACCAGAATGAATTTCTCGGCAAGCATGTCTCGTCACCCTCGTTGGTGATGGCCTCTTGAAATTGAGTCGAGGCGCGAGTGGCGGAAATTCAATCAACTAAAAGGGAGGCGGGCGGTCCGAAAACACTGGACAAGCCGACCGGGCGGGCTATTGCGCCGCAACATCGCGGCAGACGGATAGGGAAAGGTTGGCGCGCCTCAGGCGAACGCCAGAGCCATCAAACTCGAGCAGAGCAGAACCAAGCCGCCTGCGGTCAACGCCAGAAAGCCGTCGGACACCAGATCATGGTTGTGCATAGGACACCTGCCGCTCTCTTGCTCGATGCTCGACCGGATTGATTAAAAGTTTCCGAACGCGCTCAACTGAAAGAGGTGATGCTTCCGCGCGAGGCATTATGCCCTCGTGCGGTATCCTTCGAACGCATGGGCAAGGAAGATCGCCGCGCTTACCAGACCCATCAATGCCGAAACCGTCTCAATCATCGCAAACTTCCGTTGCGCCCCTCGCACACACGACAAGACGCGTACCGCCTTGCACAGTCAAAAGGATTCCAATGTGCGCACTTGCAATCGGGAAGCAGTGAGGATTCGGCGCAACAGTTTGTCCAGGACTGGGACGGGAATAGGGCGCTTCGTGCGCCGGCACGCCGTAGATAAACGGGGAGAATGCCAACCTCCGGTTTACCATCTCGACGGGAGAGTCACGCGCTCCCCATTTCCGCCGTGATCACGTTGCGATATCGTCACCACTTCCGAACCGGTGGTGGGCCGTTTCGGGCAAAGTCCGGCAGAAGGCCTCCTTGTGGGCACGCGTCCGGCGAGATGGTATTGGGGCGAATGGGGATCCGACGGTCAGATTCGATGGTGCGGGCCGCGCGTGGTGTTGCGGCTGCCGCAACCTGCCTCGTGCTCGCGAACTGTGCCTCATCGGGCAAATTCGCCAGCCGCGTCGATCCGAAATACGGCGTGTCCTCCAGCCCACGCGTAGTGGCCTGGGGTGATCCCGTGCCGAAGGGCGGCGGCACCTACCGCGTCGGCAAGCCCTACGTGGTGGCCGGCAAGACGTATGTGCCGGAGGAAGACGCCAACTACCGCGCCGAGGGCCTCGCGTCCTGGTACGGCGACGATTTCCACGGCCGCCTGACCGCCAATGGCGAAATCTTCGACATGGGCTCGCTCACCGCCGCGCATCCGACCTTGCCGATGCCGTGTTACGCGCGGGTGACCAACCTCTCCAACGGCAAATCGCTGATCGTCCGGGTCAATGACCGCGGGCCTTATCACGGCAACCGCCTCATCGACGTCTCGAACAAGGCCGCTGAGCTGCTTGAATTCAAAGGCAATGGTGTCGCCAAGGTCCGTGTCGAGTATGTCGGCCGGGCGCCCCTAGAGGGCTCCGACGACCGCCAGCTGATGGCCACCTTGCGCACCGGCATTCCGGCGCCGACCCCCTCGATGGTCCGCGTCGCCTCGGCGAGGCCGTTCGTCCCGGAGCTGTTAGCCTCCAACCATGGCGCGATCCGTGGCGACGTTCCGCTGCCGGAAGGGCGGCCGTACAGCCTCGGCAATACTTCGGCCGACGTCGCCTCGATCAATGCGACCTCGGAAATGTCGGCTTCGAGCCGCGGCCGTGGCCGCGCGCTCCAGAACGCGCGCGCAGTGTCTTATGATGAGGACGGCCGCGATACCTCGGATACGGCGCCATCGGCGGCCTATGTCCCCGACGACGGCGCGGCAGAGGCGCGGAACATCCTGAGCGGCCGCGGGCTCTACTGAGCCGCGCTTTCCTTCAGGAGTTTCACCAGTGCCGCATTGACCTCGTCAGGCCGCTCCTGCTGTACCCAGTGGCCGGCACCGTCGATGATCAGCTTGTGCTTCAGGTTGGGCAGCACGCGCTCGAGCTCATTGACGCGCTTGGAGCCGATCAATCCGGTGATCACGGCATCCTTGGAGCCCGCGATGAACAGCGAGGGCTGATGGATCTGCGCATCCTGCCAGGGCGCGGTCAGCTCCCAATTGCGGTCCATGTTGCGATACCAATTGAGGCCGCCGCGGAAGCCGGACTTGCGATAGGTCTCGGTGAAATAGGCGAGGTCTGTCTCCGTCAGCCAGCTCGGCAGCGGCTCCGAGCCGCTGGCGTGGCCGAGAAAACCCTTGTCGTCCTGAACGAACATTGCCGCAGTCGGATCCGATAGCCCGCGCCCGCCCAGCACCACGCGCATGGTGTGGGCGACATCTCGCTCGAGCTCGGTCTCGGCAACGCCGGGCGTCTGAAAGTACTGCCAGTAGAAATTGGTGATGCCGTTGTCGCGCAACAGGTCGAGTGGCTTGCCGCGGCCGCGGAGCGGCGGCGGAACGCTCAAGCCTGCCACCGCCGTGAACATGTCCGGCCGGAACAGCGCCGCATGCCAGGCCACCGGCGCGCCCCAGTCGTGGCCGATGATCATGGCCTTGGTCTCGCCAAGTGCGCGCACCAGGGCAACGACGTCACCGACCGTGTCGAAGATGGAGTAGGCGGCGACGTCCGAGGGGGCCGTGGTTCGGCCATAGCCCCGCATGTCCGGGGCGACGACACGAAAACCGGCCGCCGCCAGCGCCGGGATCTGGTGACGCCAGGAGTAGGAGAGTTCCGGCCAGCCATGGCAGAGGACCACGAGCGGTCCCTGGCCCTGTTCGCGAACGAAAAGATCGATCCCATTGGCTGGGATCACGCGGGAGGAGGACATCGCTTTTCCGCCTTTTTTCAGAGGTTTGGTCGGAAATCGTGAGGCGCCACGATAGGGACGCCGGCCCGCCTGTGCAATCTTCGGGTGATGATCCGGTTCCCCTTGTTGTTTGCGCAGGGGCCAACTGTTAGAACGCCGCTCTCAGGGCTTCGCCATGGCATTTCGCTTTCCTCCGACCCGCCCATCCCGGTTCGCCGCCGGGTGGCTGGCGCGCGGGCTCGTTGTGGCCGGCGTGGCCTTCGGCCTCGGCTGGGGTGGGGTGCTCTATGCCGCCAATCAGAGCGTGCAGGGCGCCAAGAAGGAAGAAGGCGGTTTTGATGGCGACGCGCCGACCGCAATTCTGATCGAGGCGTCAAGCGGCAGCGTCCTGTTCGAGAAGAATGCCGACGAGCTGCGTGCGCCCTCCAGCATGATGAAGCTGATGACCGCGGAGGTCGTCTTCAACGCGGTCAAGAAGGGCGACATCAAGCTGACCGATGAGTATCGGATCAGCGAGAACGCCTGGCGGAGAGGCGGTGCGCCCTCCGGCGGCTCGACCATGTTTGCGGCCATCAACAGCAAGGTGTCGGTCGACGATCTCCTGCATGGTGCGATCATCCAGAGCGGCAACGACGCCTGCATTGCGCTTGCCGAGGGCTTGGCCGGCAACGAGCGCCTTTTCGCCAGCGATTTCATGACCAAGCGCGCCCGCGAGCTTGGCCTGACCAAATCGACCTTCGCCAATTCGAACGGGCTGCCCGATCCCGGCAACAAGATGACGGTGCGCGAACTCGGCATTCTCGCGCGCCACATCATCCTGGACTATCCCGAGTTCTACAAACTCTTCGGCGAGAAGGAGTTCACCTGGAACAAGATCCGCCAGCCCAACCGAAATCCGCTCCTCAATGCCATGCCCGGTGCTGACGGCCTGAAGACGGGCTTCACCAAAGAGGGCGGCTACGGCATGGTCGGCTCGGCCGTGCAGGACGGCACGCGGCTGATCGTCGTCGTCAACGGTCTTGAAGACTCCGAGGATCGCGCCACCGAAGCCAAGAAAATGCTGGAATGGGGGTTTCGCAACTTCGAGACCCGAACCCTGATCGCGGCCGACCAGCCGGTGGGCTATGCGAAGGTATTCGGCGGCGAGAGCCGCTCGGTCAAGCTCGTCGCCAAGACTCCGGTCAAGGTGATGGTGCACAAGAACGGCGGCGACAAGCTGATCGCGCGTATCGTCTATAGCGGTCCGGTGCGCGCGCCGGTCCAGGAGGGGCAGCCGGTCGGCGTAGTGCGGGTCTGGCGCAGTGGTCAAATCGCTGTGGAGACACCGGTTTATGCGGCGGAGGCGATCGGCACCGGCTCAACCATGCGGCGCGCCATCGACGGCGCGAGCGAGCTCGTGATCGGCATGTTCCGCGCGGGCGCCGAGAAGCTCTGATCATGACCGAGATTGCAGTGAAGCCGCCGTCCGGGCGCGGGCGATTCATCACCTTTGAAGGCGGCGAGGGCTCGGGTAAGTCGACCCAGATCAAGCGGCTCGCCGACCGGCTCAACGCCACAAAGCTGAAGACCATCGTCACTCGCGAGCCTGGCGGTTCGCCGGGAGCCGAGATCATGCGCTATCTCGTGCTGTCCGGGATGGGCAAGCTGCTCGGGCCGGATGCCGAGACGCTGTTGTTCGCGGCCGCCCGTGACGACCATGTCCGCACCGTAATCGAGCCGGCACTCAACCAGGGCACGTGGGTCCTGTGCGACCGTTTCGCCGACTCGACACGTGCCTACCAGGGCAGTCTCGGCAGCGTACCTGAAGGCGTCATCAACGCGATGCAGCGGGTCACGATCGGTGATCTCAAGCCGGACGTCACGATCATCCTCGATCTGCCGGTCGAGATCGGTCTCCAGCGCGCGTCGGCGCGGCGCGGCAGCGGCACGCCTGATCGCTTCGAGGGCGAGAGCCTCAAATTCCACCAGGATCTGCGCGAGGCCTATCGCAAGATCGCGGCCGGCGATCCCGGGCGCTGCGTTCTGATCGACGCCAGCGGCGATGCGGACACGGTCGCCGCGCGAATCTGGGCAGCGTTGCGCGATCGGGTGTTCAGCGCACCGACGAAGGCGGCGTCCGCATGAGCCCTCGCCAGACTGAGCGCGAGAGTGCGATCCCGCATCCACGCGGGACCAGCCGCCTGTTCGGCCATCGCGAAGCCGAAGCGGCGCTGCTCACCGCCTATCGCAGCGGACGCATTCCGCATGCCTGGCTGATTGGCGGACCGCAAGGCATCGGCAAGGCGACGCTGGCGTACCGGATGGCGCGCTTCGTCCTTGCGCATGGCCATCCACTCGTGCCCGCTGTGCAGCGGGCCGAGGATCTGTCGATCGATCCGAGCGACGCCGTGGTGCGTCAGGTCGCCGCCGGCTCGCATGGCGGACTGTTGACTCTGGAGCGCACCGCAAATGATCGCGGCGTGATGCGCACGGTGATCACGGTGGACGAGACGCGCGAGACGATCGCGTTCTTTGGCTCGACGGCGGCTGCCGAAGGCTGGCGCGTCTGCGTCGTCGACACCGTCGACGAGCTCAATCCGAACGCGGCGAACGCGTTGTTGAAGATCCTCGAGGAGCCGCCACGGCAATCGTTGTTCCTGCTGGTCAGCCACGCGCCGGCGCGAGTGCTGGCGACGATCCAGTCGCGCTGCCGCAAGCTGCGGCTGCGCTCGCTTGCGACCGACGACGTGATCGGCGCAGCGGCTGTGGCCGCCGAGCTTGACGTGAGCGATCCGGCTCTGCGAGCGGCGGCCGAGGCTTCCGAGGGCAGCGTCGCGCGAGCGCTGACGCTGCTTGGAGGCGATGCGCTGAAGCTCCAGCAGCGGACCGCGGCGCTGCTCGCGCGCCTGCCGCAGGTCGATCCAAAGGAGTTGCACACGCTCGGCGATTCGCTCGGCACCAGCGACCGCGTGGCGCTCGCCGCCTTCATCGATGGCATCGATCGCTGGATCGTCGAGCGGCTGCATGCGGATGAGGCCAGCGCCAACCAGAACCTGCCGCGCCTTGCACGGCTTGCAGAGGTATGGGAAAAGATCGTCCGCGCCGCGCGCGACACCGAAACCTACAATCTGGAGCGCAAGCCGCTGGTTTTTTCGGTGTTCAGCTGGCTGGCGGACGCAACGCGCTAGGCGCTGGTTTCCATTCTTTTTTGAGAGCCGTAAAGGAATTCGTGGTGGCAACGCGAGCTAAGAAAACCGTCAAACGCAAGAGCGGCAAGAAGGCTGCGAAGAAGACCGCCAAGAAAACGGCCAAGAAGGCCGCGAAGCGGCCGGCCAAGTCGCGTGCGCGCAAGGCTGCCAAAAAGACCAGCAAGGTTGCTGCCAAGACAGCGAAGAACTCCAAGGCCAAGGCGCGCGTGACCAAGACGGCGAAGAAAGCCAGTAAGAAGAGCGCGAGGAAGCAGGTCGTCGCCAAGAAGGCTGCCGGGAAACCGGCCAAGGCCGTGACGACGACCGTGATTGCTGCGCCTCCCGCGGCGCCGGCTCCCGTAGCGGCTCTGCCGAAAGTTGCGAAGCCGAAAGCGCCGCGCGCGCCTGCCAAGAAGGTAGTCGCCCCGCAAGCCACAGCGTCAGTGGCGGCGCTGTCGCGCGACAACGCCTTCTACATCACGACCGCAATCGCCTATCCCAATGGTCAGCCCCATATCGGCCACGCCTATGAGGCGATCTCGGCCGACGTGCTGGCGCGCTTTGCGCGGCTCGAGGGCAAGGACGTGTTCTTCCTGACCGGCACCGACGAGCACGGACTGAAGATGATCCAGACCGCGCAGAACGAGGGGCTGACGCCGTCGGCGCTGGCGACGCGCAATGCCAACCGCTTCAGGGAGATGGATCAGCGGCTCGACGTCTCGTTCGACCGCTTTATCCGCACCACCGAGGAGCAGCATCACCGCTCCAGCAAGGAGATCTGGCGGCGCATGGCCGCTAACGGCGACATCTATGCCGACACCTATGCCGGCTGGTACTCGGTGCGTGATGAGGCCTACTACGCCGAGGACGAGACGCGCCTGAACGACGACGGCGTGCGGCTCGGCCCGCAGGCCACGCCCGTCGAATGGGTGGAGGAGAAGAGCTATTTCTTCCGCCTGTCGGCGTATCAGGACAAGCTCCTGAAGCTCTATGAGGACAATCCAGAGTTCATCGGTCCGGATGCGCGCAAGAACGAGGTGGTGAGCTTCGTCAGAAGCGGCCTGCGCGATCTCTCGATCTCGCGCACCACCTTCGACTGGGGCGTGAAAGTGCCCGATGACGAAGAGCACGTGATGTATGTCTGGGTCGATGCGCTGACCAACTACATCACGGGGGTAGGCTTTCCTGACGAGAGCGACGCCAATTGGAATCGCTGGCCGGCGGACGTTCATATCATCGGCAAGGATATCATCCGGTTCCACGCCGTTTACTGGCCCGCCTTCCTGATGTCCGCTGGCCTCGCTTTGCCGAAGCGGGTCTATGCCCACGGCTTCCTGTTCAACAGGGGCGAGAAGATGTCGAAGTCGGTCGGCAATGTCGTCGATCCCTTTAATCTCGCCGATCAATATGGCGTCGACCAGATGCGCTATTTCTTCCTGCGCGAGGTGCCGTACGGCCAGGACGGTAACTACAACCACGAAGCCATCGTCGCTCGCATCAATGCGGATCTCGCCAACGACCTCGGCAATCTCGCACAGCGCTCGCTGTCGATGATCGCGAAGCAACTCGGGGGCGTGCTGCCGGAGCCCGGCGAGTTCAGCGACAACGACAAAGCGATCCTGGCCCAGGCCGACGGCATGATCGCGCTTGCGCGCGAAGCGATGGCGACGCAGCAGATGCATCAATGGCTTAACGCGGTGTGGGCCGTGGTCGCCGAAGCCAACCGCTATTTCGCGGGCGAGGCGCCCTGGGCGCTGGCGAAGACCGATCCGGCGCGGCAGAAGACGGTCCTGTACGTGACCGCCGAAGTCGTGCGCCAGATCGCGATCCTGACCCAGCCCGCGATGCCGAGCGCGTCGGCCAAGCTGCTCGACAGCCTAGGCATCCCCGAAGGCGAGCGCACCTTCGCGACGCTCGGCGGCGAGAAGCGGATCGCCCCCGGCTCGACGCTGCCCGCGCCGACGCCGGCGTTCCCGCGCTACGTCGAGCCGGCGGCGTAAGGCCCGGACGATGCTGGTCGACAGTCACTGCCATCTGGATTTTCCGGATTTCTCGGACGATCTCGACGGGATCGTGTCGCGTGCGGCGGCCGCAGGCGTTGGCCGCATGGTCACGATCTCGACGCGGGTGCGCAAGCTCGACCAGCTCATCGCGATCGCCGAGCGCTACGATAACGTCTATTGTTCGGTCGGCACCCATCCGCACAATGCGGATGAGGAGGACGGCATTTCGCCGGACGAACTGATCGCGCTGACGAAGCATCCCAAAGTCGTTGCGCTCGGGGAGGCCGGGCTCGATTACTTCTATGACAACGGCTCGCCGGAGGCGCAGGCGAGGGGCTTTCGCGCCCATATTGCGGCAGCGCGCGCAACCGGCCTGCCGCTCGTGATTCACACCCGCGAGGCGGACGAGGATTGCGCGCGCATCCTGGAGGAGGAAGTTGCGAAAGGATCATTTGCCGCCGTGCTGCATTGTTACACTGGCGGACGTGAGCTTGCGCTGAAGGCGATCTCGCTCGGGCTGTACATCGGCTTCACGGGCATCCTGACCTTCAAGAAGTCGGAAGCCTTGCGCGCGCTCGCCGCCGAGCTGCCGGCCGATCGCATCCTCGTGGAAACGGATTCGCCCTATCTCGCGCCAGGCAAATTCCGGGGAAAACGCAACGAGCCGGCTTATGTGGTGGAGGTGGCAAAAGTGCTCGCCGAGACGCGCAGCATATCGCTCGAGCAGATCTCGCGCCAGACCACCGAAAATTTCTTCCGCCTGTTCTCCGGGGTGAAGGCCTGAACCAGGGACGCCGCATGACACTGACGTTGACGATTCTGGGCTGCGGCTCCTCCGCCGGCGTACCGCGCCCTGCGCTCGGCTGGGGCGCCTGCGACCCCAGCAATCCAAAGAACCGCCGCCGCCGCTGCTCGCTGCTGGTCGAGCAGGCCGGCGAGCACGGCATCACGCGGATCGTCATCGACACCTCGCCCGACCTGCGTGAGCAGCTCATCGACGCCAATGTCGACCACATCGACGCCGTGTTCTTAACCCACGAGCATGCCGACCAGACCCACGGCATGGACGATCTGCGCTCGGTCGTGTTGCATATGCGCAAGCGCATTCCGACCTATTTCAATCAGTCGACCGCCAAGGACATCATGGCGCGGTTCTCCTATTGCTTCATCTCTCCGGAGGGCAGCGATTATCCGCCGATCCTGGCGCGGCATTCCATCGAGGCGGGCGAGACCCAGACCATTTTGGGGAAGGGTGGGGCAGTGAAGATGACGGCCTTCCTGGTGCAGCATGGCCGGATCCCCGCGCTCGGCTATCGCATTGGCGATGCCGCCTACACGCCCGATGTCAACGACATTCCGCGCGAGAGCTGGGGTGTGCTGGAGAATCTCGATCTCTGGATCGTCGACGGCCTGCGCTACACCGGTCACGTCAGCCATTTCAGCATTAATGACGCGCTGTCCTGGATCGAGCGTTTCAAGCCGAAGCGCGCCGTCATCACCAACATGACAGCGGACGTCGATTACGAGGTGGTAAGGCAATCGCTGCCCGCAGGCGTGGTGCCGGCATATGATGGTATGCGGCTGGAAACGCGTTGAGCGAGCGTCCTACCAAGCGTAGCGCATGATGGCCTTGCCGGTGTAGGACCGCACCTGGCTGGCGAATTCGCCGTCGAAGCTTGCGGCAGCGGCCCAGCCATTCAGCCGTCTTAATTCGATCGTCCCGCCCGCAAGCGCCGAGTTCGGAGCCAGCGCCGCGCCGCTGGCGACGTAGCCGAGTCCGGGCAGCGCCTGAAAGGCCGGTGCAACCAAGCTCGCGGCGCTGAAATCATGCGCCCACGCGAGGTGCGTGCCCAAATTCAGCACACCGCCCTGGAGCGCAAAGGACGCGTTGGTGCGCAAGCCCAGTTCGCTGCGGCTGTCGGTAACGCGATCGCTGCCGAAGGCAGCTAAAAAGGCGTTCGTGGCAAAAGCCGGTTGGGTCGCATTGGCCGGCAGGCTGAAGGCCATGAACTGTCCCGCAGCGTAGGCAGTAACGCCGAGCCAGGGCGTCGTGAAGCGGTAGCCGGTCTCGATACGGCCGGAATAGGCATTGGCGTTGAAGGCTGTGTTGAGCTGGTCGATGCCGGGATGATCGCTGGTGATTGCCTGCCAGCCATAGGCGAGCGCCGTGGCAACGTAGGCCTGCCCGACCGTATATCTGGCGAAGGTGCCGGCCTGAAACAGATCGGAGCGACCGCTACCAGCGCTGCCGGCGAAATTGGTGCCGCCGCCGGCCATCGCAAAGCCAAGCCGCGTTTGCGGCGACAGGGAGTAATCGGCCCCGACGACCGTTGCAAAAATCCGGCTCGATGAGCCCGCGCCCGGCCCGGCGTTGCTGCCCGCCACTTGCGAGCCGCCGATGCCCGAAGCCCAGACGTTCCAATGCGGCGCGTAAGAGGAGCCAGTGAGGGGCATTTTGCCGTAGACGGCCTCATAGACCTCGCGACCGACACCGCCGCGCGTTCGATCTGACGGGATCGCCGCATAGGCCGCCAGTGTTTCGTCGACGAGCGCTGGCGAAGCGTCTGCTGAGCGGCCGTCGATGGTGGGATCGAGCAGTGTCTGGCTGAACTGCGTCATCGCGAGGAAAGTTGCTTGTGCGGTCTCGGCCTGCGACAGCGCCATTGGGCCAGGTGGCGATGCCGGACCGATGCCGGCGCTCATACCCGAAGGGGGCGCCATGGTCGTAGCAGCGACGCTCGGCTGACTGGTTGGATTGCTGCCGGCGGGAGGTGAGGTCGTGCCGCCGGTGACGATGCTGCTGCCGGGCGCGGCTGGAGGGGCGGTGGCCGCGCTGCCGGCACTCGGGGGCGCCGGTGATGCCGGGCTTGTGGGTGCCTGAGTTGTTTGCGGGGACGGTGCGGAAGCCACCGTCTGCTCTGGCGCAGGCGCACCAACGGGAGCCTCCGGCAGGCCCTGCGCATGCGCGATGCCCGGCAGCAAACCGATCATCAATAGCGGCGCCAGACGCAAAGGTGCGTCTGTGCGCAAGACAAATCGCATGAAGCGCCCCACCGGGCCAGCCGCCCGCCGCGCCAATGGCGCAGCGCCTCGTTCGGGAATCAGCGAATCCGACCTTCTGAAACCGTAGGCAGGTCACGATTTTTTTCAAATCTTTTCCAACCGTTTCCGGGGTTTCACGGAAACCGGACGGTAGCAAAATTCGCAGCGAATCAGGCCGAGATCGCCTTCGCCGAGTCCACCTGGTTGCGCAGCAGGAATTTCTGGATCTTGCCCGTGGACGTCTTCGGGATAGGCCCGAACACCACCGCCTTCGGGGTCTTGAAGCCAGACATCTGTGAGCGGCAGAAGGCGATGATGTCGGCTTCGCTCGCGCTCGCGCCGTCCTTCAGCTCGACGAAGGCGCAGGGCACCTCGCCCCATTTCGGGTCGGGTTTTGCCACCACGGCCGCGACCAGTACGGCCGGGTGCTTGTAGAGGATGTCCTCGACCTCGACGGAGGAGATGTTCTCGCCGCCGGAGATGATGATGTCCTTGGAGCGGTCCTTGATAATGACGTAGCCGTGCTCGTCGAGCACGCCGAGATCGCCGGTGTGAAACCAGCCGCCTTCGAAGGCCTCTTTGGTAGCTTTGTCGTTCTTCAGGTAGCCCTTCATCACGATGTTGCCGCGGAACATGACCTCGCCGATGGTCTCGCCGTCGCGCGGCACCTCCTGCATGGTCTGCGGATTGATGACGGTGACGCCTTCCTCCAGCGGGTAGGGCACACCCTGCCGCCGCTTCATGCGCGCGCGCTCGGGTGCGGAGAGCTCGTCCCAGCCCGGCTGCTCGGCGCAGACGGAGGCGGGGCCATAGACCTCGGTGAGCCCATAAACATGCGTGAGCTTGATACCGATGCTCTCGGCACCCTCGAGCACCGCAACCGGCGGAGCTGCGCCTGCGATCAGGCCGACGACACGGCGTCCGGCCGTTCCTTTGGGCGCATCGGGCGCATTGATCAGCGTGTTGTAGACGATCGGCGCACCGCACATGTGGGTGACGCCGTGTTGCTTGATCAGATCGAAGATCTTGGTCGGCTCGACCTTGCGCAGGCAGACGTTGATGCCGGCGGATGCGGCAATGGTCCAGGGGAAGCACCAGCCGTTGCAGTGGAACATCGGCAGCGTCCAGAGATAGACCGGGTGCTGGCCGAGATTGCCGGCGAGGATGTTGCTGACGGCATTCAGATAGGCGCCGCGGTGATGGGTGACAACGCCCTTGGGATTGCCCGTGGTGCCCGAGGTGTAGCTCAGCGCGATCGCGTCCCATTCGTCCTGCAGCGGGATCGCATTGAAGCCGGCATCGCCCTGCGCGACCGCAGCCTCATACTCGATCTCGCCGATGCGCTTTCCACCCTTGAACGCGGCGTCGTCGACGTCGATCACGAACGGTTTGGGACCCTTCATCTGCGCAAGCGCATCGGTGATGACGCCGGCAAATTCCGGGTCGACCAGGATGATCTTGGCGCCGCCGTGATCAAGCTGGAAAGCGATCGAAGGTGCATCGAGGCGGATGTTCAAGGCATTGAGCACCGCACCGGTCATGGGGACCGCAAAATGCACCTCATTCATCGCCGGCACGTTCGGCAGCATGGCCGCCACGGTTTCGCCAATGCCGATGCCCTTACCCGCCAGATACGATGCAAAGCGGCGGCACCGCTCATAGGTCTCGGCCCAGGTGAAGCTGCGGCCTTCATAGACGGTGCTGACATGGTCGGGATAGACGGCGGCGCTGCGCGCGAGGAAGCTCAGTGGGCTCAAGGGCACGTAGTTGGCGGGCGTCTTGTCCAGGCCGATATTGTAGTGGTTCTGCCTCTCACTCATCGGCACACTCCCTCAACGCTTCAAAGGAATCCGATCGAAATCCACGGGAAGATCGCAACGATAATCAATCCTACGAGCAACGCCAGCAGATAGCCCCAGATTGGCCTGATGCCTTCGGCGGGGTCAACGCGTCCAATCGCGCAGGCGGCATAATAGCCGACGCCGAAGGGCGGGGCGAACAGGCCGATGCCCATGGCGAGGATGATGACCATGGCATAGTGCACCTCGTGCACCCCGACGGCGCGCGCGATCGGAAACAGAAGCGGCCCGAACAGCACGATCGCCGGGATGCCTTCAAGCACGCTGCCCAGGATGGTGAAGGCCAGGATCGAGACCGCGATGAAGGAGGCGGAGCCGCCGGGCAGCCCGGTCATGGCTGACGCAAGCGAGCGGGAGAAACCGGATTGTGTCAGGCCCCAGGCCATGCCCGTGGCGGTGCCGATGATCAGCAGGATCGCTCCCGACAGCGCGGCGGTTTCGACCAGCATCGGAAACAGCCGTCGCCAGTTGAAGCGGCGGTAGATCAGAAGGCCGACCAGGACGCCGTAGACGATGCCGATGGTCGAGACCTCGGTCGCGGTCGCGATCCCCTCGACCACGGCGTAGCGGATCACGAAGGGCAGCGCGAGCGCGGGCAGGGCGATGACGAAGGTCTTGCCGATCTCACCAGCCGTGGCGCGGCGGACATGGCTCATGTCCTCGTGGCGGTAGCGCCACCAGACCAGCATGCCGAGTGTTAGCGCCAGCACCGCGCCGGGCAACAAGCCGCCGGTGAACAGGGCCGCGATCGAGACGCCCGTGACCGAGCCGATGGTGATCAGCACAAGGCTTGGCGGGATGGTTTCGGTCTGCGCGCCGGTGGCGGCGAGCAGGGCGACGAGATCGCCGGGCTTGGCGCCGCGCTGCTTCATCTCGGGGAAAAGCACCGGCGCGACCGCGGCCATATCTGCCGCCTTGGCGCCGGAGATGCCGGAGACCAGGTACATGGCGCCGACCAGCACGTAGTGCAGCCCGCCACGGACATGGCCGAGCAGGCTCGCCAGGAACGCCACCATGGCCCGCGCCATGCCGGTCATTTCGATCAACAGCCCCAGGAACACGAACAGCGGCACCGAGAGCAGGATCAGATGGCTCATGCCCTCGTCCATCCGCCCGACCAGCACCATCACGGGCGTCCGCGTCGTCAGCGCGAGGTAGCCGAAGATCGCAAGGCCAAAGCCGAACGCAATGGGAACGCCGGCAAAGACGCAGAAGCCGGCGACGCCGACGAAAAAGATCACCAGGTTGAGATTGCCGAGCGGCCGCAGATAGGGCTCGGCGAGCCAGAACAAACCGACGACGACGGCAACGGTTGCGGCGGCCGCCAGCACGGTCCGATAGTCGGTGGCGCGCAGCAGGCGCAGCACCGCAAACGCCGCCATCAGGCAGATGCCGACCGGCAGCGCAGCGGCGCGCCACATGTTCGAGATCTGGAGCGCCGGCGTCGTGATGAAGCTTTCCTCATAGGCGTAATCGTAGGACGGCCAGACGATCATCACGAGAAACGCCAGCGCGGCGCAGACCGCCACGAGATCGAGATACGCCCGCATCGCCGGGCTCGCGCTCGCGACGATCGCCGTCATGCGCATGTGCTCGGAGCGGCGGAACGCCACCGCCGCGCCCAGCATTGCCAGCCACAGGAACAGGATGGATGCGAGCTCGTCGGACCAGATCAGCGGCCGGTGCAGGCCATAGCGTGCGACCACACCGGCAAACAGGATGACGATCTCGGCGACGACAAGGATCGCCGCCGGGAACTCGACGGTGAAGCCGAGCATGCGCTCCAGCGAAGCCAGAAACGAAGGTCGGCGAGGGGACTGCAGGGTCACCTCGCCTGCCACCTCGGTCACCTCTGCCTCGATATGAGCCATGACGGCCTTGATGCGTTACGACAGCTTGCCGACGGCCTTTTCCAGAAGGTCCCAGGCCTGGTCGCCGTACTTACCCTTCCACTCGGCATAGAAGCCGGCGCTGCGCAGTTTGTCGCGGAATGGCGCGATTGCCGGTTGGTTGAAGGCCAGGCCTTTGCCCGCCAGTTCCTGCTGCAGATTGGCATTGAGCTTGGCGGTATCTTCGCGCTCCTTGACCGCGGCGGCGTTGATGTTCTTGGCGACGATCGCGCGGACATCCGCTGGCAATTTTTCCCACGCGCGGCGGTTCGCCAGGAACCAGAAGCCGTCCCACATGTGGTTGGTCAGCGAGCAGTATTTCTGCACCTCGTAGAGCTTGGCGGTCGAGATGATCGCCAGCGGGTTCTCCTGGCCTTCGACGACCTTGGTCTGGAGCGCCGAATAGACCTCGCTGAAGTTGATCGAGGCGGGCGCCGCATCGAACGCCTTGAACATCGAGGTCCACAGCGGCGACACCGGCACGCGGATCTTGAAGCCCTTCAGATCGTCCGGACCGTTGATCGGCTTGGTCGAGGACGTGGTCTGGCGGAAGCCGTTGTCCCAGATCTTGTCCATGACCTCCAGGCCGGCCTTCTTGATCTCGCCGCGCACATGACCGCCGAGGTCGCTGTCCATGGCCTTCCAGACCGTGTCGTAGTCCGGGAACGCGAAGCCAATGCCGTTGATCGAGGCCGCCGGCACCAGCGTCGCAAGGATCAGGCCGGACAGCGTAAAGAACTCGACGCCGCCGGAGCGGATCTGGCTCAGCATGTCGGTGTCGGAGCCGAGCTGGTTATTCGGGAAGATCTGGAGGTCGAACTTGCCGTCAGTCTCGCTCTTGATCGCCGCGGCCATCTCCTTGGCGCGGATGTTCAGCGGATGCGTGTCCGGCAGGTTGTTGGCGTATTTGTAGGTGAACTGGGCCGTCTGGGCGCGCGCCACATGGGGGGCGCCGATACCGCCGAGGACCGCGGTCGCGGCGGAGGCCTTGAGAAGCGTGCGTCGGGAAAAGCTCATCGGGGGTTTGCTCCCAAAAGGTTTGTTGTTGTTCTGAGACGCAAACCTATACGGACGGAACGCCATGAGGTCATCTGCGATCTCGCGAGGTGTCGCTTATTGCAGCGGAGCCGGGCCGCGGCAATATCGGCTTTCGGAGGTGCGGGCGCGCCACCAAAAAGCGCAAAACAACCCCATGCAAAGTAGCGCCTGGTTGCTGATACAAGCTGAGCGGCTACGATGATTTGGAGGCTCAACCGAATGCGCGTTGTCAGGAATTCCGCCTAAATAACTGATCTAATTAGATATAAAAATATTCCATAATATACCTTATGCGAATTACGGATATGGCGCGCAGAACAGGCGCGACAATTCTTGGGCTACACAGAACCCTGCTCCCGGCCCAGAGTTGTGCAAGCGAAGCGCAAGGCATACGTGCGCCAAACACCGCTGCTCATGGGAGGCACATCATGCAAGACGATGGCGAGCGCGGAGCCGAGGCTCACAACATTCCATTCGATGCCGCCAAGCTCGATCGTCTGATGGAGGCCGCTGGCCTCGACGTCCTGATCGCGACCTCGAAGCACAATGTGCAGTACCTGCTCGGCGCGGAGCGCGCGATCTTTTTCGACTACATGGACGCCATGGGCGTCAGCCGCTATCTGCCGGTCCTGGTTTACCCCAAGGGCGTGCCAGGCAAAGCCATCTATATCGGGCATCGTCTGGAGACCCATCAGCGCGCCGTGGCACCGCCCTGGGTGGCGCAGGTGCTGACCGAATCCAGCGGTTCGGTGGATGCGGTGACCCGTGCCGTTAGCGCCCTGAAGGGCGCCGGCGTGCCGATGAATCGGGTCGGGGTCGAGATGGCATTCCTGCCCATGGACGCAGGGTGGGCGCTGGTCGACGCCCTGCCCAATGCCGAGATCAGGGATGCGTTGCTGGTGCTGGAGCGCCTGCGCGCGGTCAAGTCGGCGGCGGAGCTTGCCAGGCTCAAGACGGCCTCAGAGTTCGTGATCGCGTCCATGCTGGAGGTGATTTCGAAGCACGGCTCTGGCACGACCAAGCAGCAGCTGTCCGACGCCTTGCGCGTGGCGGAGGCCCGGCGCGGGCTGACCTTCGAGTATTGCCTGCTTGCCTGCGGCAGCAGCCATAACCGGGCGCCATCGCCGCAGCGCTGGGAGCAAGGCGATGTGCTCTCGCTCGACTCGGGCGGCAATTACCATGGCTATATCGGCGACCTCGCCCGCATGGCCGTGCTGGGCGAGCCGGACGACGAATTGAAGGACCTGCTCGCCGAGATCGAGGCCGTCCAGCGTGCTGCGTTTTCCGCCGTGCGGCCCGGCGCGCTAGGCGGTGCGATCTATGCCGCGGCCGAGCAGGAGCTCGCCAAGATCAGCCAGCGCGACTGCACCGACTTCCTGGCCCACGGCATGGGCCTCGTCAGCCACGAGGCCCCTCGCCTGACAGCCAAGGGCCCGGTTCCCTACGATGATCCCGACGCGCGGCTGCCGCTGGAGGTGGGCATGGTGGTGTCGATCGAGACCACGATGAAGCATCCCAGGCGCGGCTTCATCAAGCTCGAGGATACCGTCGCGGTGACGCCAACGGGCTACGAGATTTTCGGCGAAGCTGGCCGCGGCTGGAATATTGGCGGCCGCGCGCTTTAGCGGCGACAAAGAGAGGCTACCCGGCAGCCAGGGTGGAATTCTAACCCGGGGCTTGCGCGCAAGCCGCGGCGGATCTAATGGCTCGCCCGAACCCAAGCAATAATTTGGTCAACGACCTGATCGATCGTAAGATTGGTCGAGTCGAGAACATGCACACGCCATCGCGGGTCGCCGCGTTGCCAATTGACCCAGCGCTCCCACCGCATCGTATCGAGTTGTCGGCCGCATATCACATCCTGCCGCCACTGGGGATCGACGGCGTGCACGCGCTGCCACGCCGCCCATGACAGCATATCTTGTGTCGCTCCATGTGTTCCACGCTTCCGAAGGCGGTCCAAACGCACTACATCGTGGCAATCGAGGAGCGCGACGCGAATTTCTCCAATGTGGGACGCTGACGGGCAAGCCAGTATTTCCCCCATGATGGCGCCACCAACGATACCCGTATCTTTGCCACGTTGCTTATTTTCGACCGCCACCTGAATCCAGCGCTCGGTCGTGAGTGGTCGCCATTCTGGCGGACAGGGTGAAGGCACGCCAAATTCATCGAAGTCCCGCCAATCTATCTCTGGCAGGGTTGCTCGCAATCCCGGCAGGCTTGCGCTCTTGCCAGAACCACTAGCACCAGTGAGGAAGAACATACATGCGGCCCTTGTCGCGTGAATCTGTGCGCTCGAGTGTCGCTCCTCTCGAGTGTCGCTGCCTTGGCGGCGATTGCAAGGCTCGCGATGTCCGTTCCTGGGCCAACTCGGACCTCTGGTGAGGTCCGCTGAAGCGCTTTAGCGCGGCGGCAGCAGGTCGATCTCGCTCTGCGCCTTCTTGACGGCGTTCGTGAACCAACTCTGGCTGGGCGCCGCCTTTGCGAAGCACTGGGTGAGCGCGGCCATCGCGTGGTCCTCGCGGGTCATATCGCCCCGCGGGTCCTTCTTGTCGACGGGCTTTGCCATCATCTGTTTCCAGACCTGCTCGCAGGCCGGGATCTCTGCCGTCTTCACGGCGTCGCGGACGGCGACGAAAAAGACATTCTCGCCCTGGATCACGACCACGTCGATTTCGCTGGGCGGCCCCTTGATGTCGCCATTGCCCCGCAAACCCAGCACGGCCACCGCGACGCTCGCCGCTGCAGGCTTGGCGATCGGCAGTTCCGCATATTTGGCGAAGGCGGAGTCCTGGATCGCAGCATAGTAGAACTCTTCCGATTTGAAAGCGGCGTCGATCTCCTGCGGCATGTTGTCTTTGCGGTGATCGCCGAGCCAGTGCTTGAGCAGCCCCGTGGTCGTCACCACGACGTTCGTCTTGTCGCCTTCGTTCCTGAAAACGAGCCCGTCGAGATGGCCGAAGCCGATGTCGTCCTTGTACAGCGTATCGACGTTGGAGGTTGCCTCGGCAGGAAGCCCCTTGATCGTCACAGGCCCGATAAGGCCGCGCAGCACCTCAGACAGCTCCTTGATTGCTGCGTCGTGCTGCTTGCTGGTTTCGTCGTTTTCGGGAGCCTTGGCGAATTTTGCGATGTAGCGATCACGCAGATCAAGGTAGTGCTGCTCTGGAGAAGCCGCACGCGCGTTGGTGGCGAGTACGAGCAGGCAGACGAGGCTAAGCCATTTCATGAGGGTCCCGCGGAGGTAAGAGCAGTCTCCCTTTGTGCCCGGATTCCGCGGGAAGGTTCATCGGCGGAGAAGACGCTGGCCTCGCAGCGTTAGGGCTGATGACCCAACTTCACGATCATCTTCGGGTGACGTTCACTCAGGGCCCTCAACGCAAGCAAGCTCTTCCGTTCCTCTTCCCGGTCGAATGTAAAACTCCCAGGTTCGACGCCGTGCTCCCAGCCCCAGCGCGTGTGGCAAGCGTCGCCAGTGAGGAGCACCGGACCTGTCGGCGTGCGGGCGAGATAGGAGACATGCCCGGCCGTGTGTCCGGGAGTCAGGATTGCGAACAACGAGCCGTCACCGAAGACATCGATCACCCCTTTGAAAGTCCCGTCCGGATCCTTGGTAAACTGAAATTCCTGAATGGCTGGCCGGCCCTCAAAGAAGGCGTTTTCCATCCCCTCGACGAAGACGTTCTCGAACTTCTTCTCCCCGGCCTCTCCGGGACCTGTATAGAACGGCACATCGTTCGGAATGTCCGGCATCCCGGAGATATGATCGAGATGAAGATGGGTCATGAGCACCCCTTTGAGGGGAGCCCCTTCAGATTTGATGATCGACAATGGGTCTTGCCGGACTTGCATCTTGTCGAGCTTTGCGAAGTTTCGCACCACCCATCCGACCCCCAAGCTCTTGGGGTCCTCGACAAACCGCTTCGAAACACCGGTGTCGACCATGTAGAATCCTTCGGTCGGATGTTTCACAAGATGGGTGTAGATCTGGATCGGCTCCTCGTGATCCGTGAGCCCTGCCTGCACGGCTTGGGGGTCCTTCAGATTGAGCAGCCCCGATAGATCGGCGACCCAATCCGCGCTGGCAACCGTCTCAACCTCGATGGGGCCCGGCTTATCAATCAGCGTTTCCATGGCCGACGAGCTGACAGGCTTGCCGAGACCGGCATGCTGCGTTGGATGGGATGTCTGCGCGCATGCGGAAAGCGCGACAATGGCTAGGGCGCCAATGAAAAGGAGTCCTGATTTGCGGAGCATGATTGTTTTCCTCGTTTCTGCTGCCGCTTTTGCCCTGGACCGATAGAATAGCAATCGCCTAAGTTCCTATGTTGCCATACATAATTGGATAGCCCCGGCTGAGCCTGAGGAGCGAACGTGGACCTGCAATGGGATGACCTCCGCATTTTTCTGGCCATTTGCGACGCCGGGAGCCTGAGTGGCGCCGCGCGACGCCTCAAAGTCAGCCAACCCACTTTGAGCCGCAGGATCGCAGAGATGGAGTACGGGCTCGGCGAGCCGCTTTTCGTCCGCAAGAGCCAGGGCATCGCCTTGACAAAAGCAGGTACGAGGCTGCTTCCCGCCGCGCAAGGCATGGCGCAATGGGCGACCGAAGCCAATCGCTCGCTCGATGCGAAGAACTCGCCCGTGAGCGGCCGCGTGCGCATCACGGCGGCCCCCTCGTTCGCTTTCGATTTCCTGGCGCCGATCGCGGAGAAGCTCAAGAGAAAGCATCCACAGATCACGCTCGAAGTTCTGGCCAGCACGCAACGCTTGAATCTCTCGCTTGGCGAGGCGGACATCGCGCTCAGGAGACATCCGTCCGATGATCCTGATCTGATCACGGTCGATGAAGTTGTCGTTCCGATCGGCGCGTATGCGAGCAGGGATTACGCACGCAGACTGCCCGCGAAATACGATTTCCGCGACCTCGACTGGATCGCATGGGCGGGAGAGCGTGAGATGACGAGCCCGAATCCGGAGCTAGCGGCCAGGATCGCGGACTTTCGTCCCGCTTTCACGTCTGACGATTACAGCGTACAGGTCGCGGCCTGCCAGGCCGGCGTCGGCGCGATGATCCTTCTGAAGACGTCCCATCGGCTCAGGCGACCGGGCGAACTCGTCGAGCTCAAGCTCGAGCCTCCAGCCTCGCTCCGTGCAGAACTCGCTATCATCTGCCACAAGCGCTTGGCGGATCTCCCCAAAGTCAGAACCGTCGTGGACCTGCTCACGCAAGAATTCGCTGATCTGAGGAAGGACCAAGAGAGGCCCAAAGGCGCGAGGAACTTCGACAGGCGACGGCAATGATCCCCGGTCAGGCAAGAACCAGGAAGAAAGCGCCACCCGCCCTTTCCTCGTGCCGGCTTTAGCGCCGGCCGCCGACTTCGTCGATCCGGCGCAGCATGTCGGCGGGATCGTCATAGACGCGGAAGGCGCCGGATTGGCGCAGCTCGTCCGGTCCGTAGCCGCCGCTCAAGAGGCCGACGCCAAGTGCGCGGCAACGGACCGCCGCCATCATGTCCCAGACGCTGTCGCCGACCACGACCGCCGTCTCGATCGGCGCGTTCAGCCGCGCGGCTGCGGCGAGAAACAAATCGGGATCGGGCTTTGCGTATTTGACCTGGTCGCGCGTCACCACGGGCGTGCGGGCGGGATCGACGCCGAGCGAGGCGAGATTCACGGCCGCGGTCTCCATCCGGCCGCTGGTGGCGATCGCCCACGGGATCTTCGCTTCCGACAGCCATTGCAGCAATTCGCGTGCGCCCGGCAGCGGACGGATCTGGCCGGCCTGCTGCTGGTAGGACGCCGCGTGCGCGCGGCGCAGCCGGTCGATGCGCTCCTCGCTGATCTCGACGCCGATCTCGCGCAGGAGCTGGTTGGTGAAGAGACCACCGCTCATGCCGATCTTGCGATGGATTCGCCAGACCGAGAGCTCGATGCCCTCGGCATCGAGCGCATGCTTCCAGGCGAGAACGTGCTGATAGACGCTGTCGACCAGCGTGCCGTCGAGGTCAAACAGGAAGACCGGTTCGATGCGCATGCAAGCTCTCCGTCAGAATGCCGCGGACCGAGGCGCCCTCGCCTCCGCCGCGGACATGGAAGCATACGATCAAGACAAAGGCTTGTTCCTTTCGGCGTCAGCGATGCCGCAGCCGGCGATTGACCCGCCGCGCCAGATAGTCGCCCGCGGACTGGACCGCCTGCACAAGCGCGATCAGCACGACCACGACGGCGAGCATCATCTCCGGCATGAAGCGCTGGTAGCCATAGCGGATGCCGAGATCGCCGAGCCCACCTCCCCCGACCGCGCCGACCATCGCGGAGTAGCCGAGCAGGCTGACGATCGCGAGCGTGAGAGCGAGGACGAGGCCGGGCAGCGCCTCGGGGATCAGCACCTTGAACACGATCTGGAGCGGCGATGCTCCGAACGAGGATGCCGTCTCGATCAGGCCGGCATCGACCTCGCGGATCGCGGCTTCGACGAGCCGTGCGATGAAGGGGGTGGAGGCGATCGTCAGCGGTACGATCGCCGCCGTCGATCCGATCGACGTGCCCGCGACGAGACGCGTGAACGGGATGATCGCGACCACCAGAATGATGAAGGGCGTCGAGCGCGTCGCGTTCACGATCATGCCGAGCACGGCATTGACCGCGGGCGCGGCAAACAGCTCGCCCTTGCGGCTGGTTGCCAGAAACACGCCAATCGGCAGGCCGAAGACGGTGCCGAGCAGCGCGGCGATCGAGACCATGAACAGACTCTCGCCTGTGGCCTGGACGATGAGATTGATCATTTCAGGCGACATGGCCGAGGCGCTCCGAAGCGAATTGGTGTTGCGCGAGCCAGGCCAGCACCTGCTGTGCCGCGCCCTCCCCGTCGGGAATCCCGACCGTCAGCGAGCCGACATGCTGGCCGCCGATCTCGTCGATGCGCGCGGCGAGCAGCGCCACGTCGATGCCAACTTCGCGCGCGAGCCGCGCGACGAGCGTGTCACCTGCACCCGTGCTGCGCACCTGGACGCGGATCACGGCCTGCCCGCCCGCAACCGGCTGCGCCGCGAGGCGCGAGGCCAGCGACACCGGCAGGCTGTCGCCCACGACTTCCGCGATGAAGGATTGCGTGATGGGATGCTGGGGATTGGTGAAGATGTCGGCGACGTGGCCGCGCTCGACGATGCGGCCGGCGTCGATCACCACCACCTCCTTCGCGAGCTGCCGCACCACGGACATCTCATGCGTGATCAGCACGATGGTCACGCCAAGCTCGCGATTGATATTGGCCAGCAAATCGAGGATCGCGCGCGTGGTCTGCGGATCGAGTGCCGAGGTCGCCTCATCCGACAGCAGCACATTGGGACGCGTAGCGAGCGCCCGCGCAATGCCGACACGCTGCTTCTGGCCGCCGGAGAGCTCTGAGGGATAACGGTCGGCCTTGTCATCGATGCCGACGAGCGCGAGCAGCTCGGCAACACGCGCCCTGATCTCGGTCTTCGGCCAGCCGGCGATTTCCAGCGGCAGCGCGATGTTGTCGGCGGCGGTGCGCGACGACAGCAGGTTGAAGTGCTGGAAGATCATCCCGATCGAGCGCTGCGCGAGCCGCAAGTTCCCCCCGGCGAGCGCGGAGATGTCGCGGCCATCGACCACGACGCGGCCGGTGGTCGGCTTCTCCAGCCCGTTGATCAGGCGCACCAGGCTCGACTTGCCCGCGCCGGACCGGCCGATCACGCCGGTGATCGATCCGCGTGCGATGGCGAAGTCGATGTTCTGCAAGGCATTGACGCCGGGCTTGTCGCGATAGGCCGGATAGATCTTGGAGATGCCTTCAAACCGGACCATGGCGTCGAGCGCATCGCCCGGCGAAATTGCTGCGGGTGCCCCGATCGGTTCCCCGACCACGAGCGCTTGGTGTGCATTCATTCGAAAAACTCTCGTTCGCAAGACATCGCCGGCTCGAGCGGCCGCGCGAGTGGCAGCGCTGGGAAGCGCCAGGCGAGTGGAAAGGCCCAACGGCGCGTTGCTGCAGCACGCACAATCGCCCGATCCTGTCTGTCTTGCAATCGCAGATATTCAGGCAGTGTTGGGCAAAAGCTTTCCCTAATCGGCTCGATAAGAGAGAATCCGTTCTTGGCATCGCCTAGCCCCCGCGGAGTTGCAACCACGGCAGCACGATGACGAGCAATCCGGCGAAATAGATCAGCCCGAAGATCAGGCCGAAGCTCCAGAACTGGCCTTTGCCGATGTAGCCGCTGCCGAAATACATCGGCGCAGGTCCCGTGGCGTAAGGTGAGATCACGCCCATCAGACCCAGCGAATACATGCAGAGCATCGCGAGCGTCGTCACTGGAAGGCCGGCGATGCCGGAGCCGACCGCGAGCACCACCGGCAGCACCGCCGCTGCGTGCGAGGTGATGCTCGAGAAGAAATAGTGAATCCAGAAGAACAGCGCGACCAGCATGATCATCGCTGTCGACGGCGACAGCCCGGCAAGAGGTTTGGCATATTCGTTGGCGAACCATTTGATGAAGCCGATTTCGTTCAGACCCGAGGCCAACGTCAGAAGCGAGGTGAAATAGAAGAACACCTCCCAGGCGCTCTTCTCGCTGACGATGTCGTTGAACTCGACGACGCCGGTGATCAGCATCAGTGAAATCACGATGAACACGACCGTCGTGGCGTTGATGAAGTTCGAGCCGAGGATGGGCAGGCTGATGTCGGGGGTCGAGCCTGTGATCCACAGGAACATCGCGAGCACGATCAGGCCCAGCATGATCCATTCGTGGCGCGACATCGGCCCCATCGTCGCCAGCTCCCCGCTGGCCCATTCGGAGATCTCGGGGCTCCGCTTCACCTCGGGACGGCAGATGGCATAGCTCAGGAGCGGCACCAGCAGCATCAGAAGAATGCCGAGCGGTGCAAAGCCGATGAACCACTGCGCCCAGCTTATGTCGATGCCCACGGTCCTTTTGGCGATGGCGAGCGCGGCGGCATTTGGCGCAAGCGCGGTGAAGAACAGCGAGCTCGTCACGGCGGTCGCCGCGAACGCGGTCCACATTACATAGGTACCGATCTTGCCGGCGGTTGGTCCGGGCTCGGAGCCGTAGATGCGCGGGATGTTGCTGATGATGGGATAGACGATGCCACCGCTGCGGGCCGTGTTCGAGGGCGTTGCCGGCGCCAGCAGGAAATCCGACATCGCGACCGCATAGCCGAGGCCGAGCGTGTTGCGCCCGAGGCTGCGCACCAGCACGAGCGCAATTCGCCGGCCAAGCTGGCTCTTGCGATAGCCGATCGAGAACACGAACGCACCGACGATCAGCCAGACCGTGCTCTCGGCGAAGCCCGCCAGCATCCAGCGCAGCGACTTCGTCGGATCGGGATCGATATAACCGCTGATGCCGGCGACCGTCAGCCCGATCAGGCCGACGGCGCCGACCGGCATCGATTCCAGAATGAGGCCGGTGATGACGGCGGCGAACACCGCGAAATAGTGCCACTGATTGGCGTTTAGCCCCGCTGGGACCGGCCACAGATAGATCGCAAGCCACACCACGAGCGGGGCGAACAGTTTCCAGCGAAACCGCTTCGCCTCCGGCGCCTTTGCGTCAACCGCCTTCGAGCCAACCGGCGTTGAGTCAACCATCTTGGGCACTCCCCCTCAATTCCTGTGGCATTGTGCCGGCCCGTTGACCGAGGTTCGGCCGCCCCGAAGGGCCGTATACGGATAGTCTAAGACGCGAGCAATGGCCGCGCGAGGCAAGCCGGCCGGCGATGTCACAAACACGTGGCGTCATTGGCGGTTCGCCGGGTCTCGACAGATGCGGACCGGTGCGCCTATCCTGCCGGCCATGAGCAGCGAGCACGACCATCACCACGATCACGACCATTCGGAACTCTCCGAAACCGAGCTGCGCGTGCGTGCGCTGGAGAGCATTTTAACTGAGAAGGGCTACGTCGAACCGGCCGCGCTGGATGCGATCATCCAGGCCTTCGAGACCAGGATCGGCCCGCACAACGGCGCGCGCGTCGTCGCCAAGGCCTGGACTGATCCGGCTTTCAAAGAGGCCCTGATGGAGGACGGCAGCAAGGCGATCGGCACGCTCGGCCATGTCAGCCGCGTCGGCGATCACCTGGTCGTGGTCGAGAATACGCCCGAGCGCCACAACATGGTCGTGTGCACGCTGTGCTCCTGCTACCCCTGGGAAATGCTGGGGCTGCCGCCGGTCTGGTACAAGGCTTCGCCCTATCGTTCGCGTGCGGTGAAGGATCCTCGCGGCGTGCTCGCCGACTTCGGCGTGACGGTGCCGAAGGACACCGAAATCAGGGTGTGGGACTCGACCGCCGAAACGCGCTTCCTGGTGCTGCCGATGCGGCCCGAGGGCACGGAAGGCTGGAGCGAAACACAGCTCGCTGAGCTCGTGACGCGCGATTCCATGATCGGCACCGGCTTTCCGAAGACGCCGGGAGCGCCGTCATGAACGGCGTGCACGACATGGGCGGCATGGACGGGTTCGGAAAGGTCGAGCCCGAGCCGAACGAGCCGACCTTCCACGCGGACTGGGAAGGCCGCGTCTTGGCCATGGTGCGCGCGCTGGGCGGCGCTGGGGCCTTCAACATCGACACGTCGCGCTTCTATCGCGAGACCTTGGCGCCGCACGTCTATCTCTCGAGCTCTTATTACCAGAAGTGGTTTTTGGGGCTCGAGGAGATGCTGCTCGACAAGGGCTATATCGCAAAGGAGGACGTCGCGGCCGGCCATGCGGTGACCCCAGCAAAGCCGCTCAGGAACGGCAAGTTCAAGGTCGACGATCTCGAGCGGATCATGGTGCGCGGCAAGTTCGCCCGCCCTGCTCCGGCGCCGGCCCGCTTTGAGATCGGCAATCGGGTGCGCGCGAAGAATATCCATCCGGCGACGCATACCCGGCTGCCGCGCTATGTGCGCGGCCATGTCGGCGTGGTCGAGCGCAACCATGGCTGCCAGGTATTTCCGGATTCGGCCGCGATGGAGCTCGGCGAAAATCCGCAATGGCTCTACACGGTGGTGTTCGAAGGGCGGGATCTCTGGGGCGCGGATGGCGATCCGACCTCGAAGATTTCCATCGATGCGTTCGAGCCCTATCTGGACCCCGCGTGATGAGCACGGCTGCTGCACAGGCGACCGCAGCCGTCCCAAGCATTCCCCGCGATGACGGTGGCCCGGTGTTCCGTGCGCCGTGGGAGGCGCAGGCCTTTGCGATGGCGCTGACGTTGCACGAGCGCGGCGTCTTCACCTGGAGCGAATGGGCCTCAGCGCTCGCCGAGGAGATCAAGCGCGCGCAGGCGGCGGGCGATCCCGACACCGGCGAGACCTATTATCTGCACTGGCTGGCGACACTGGAAAGGCTCGTCGCCACCAAGGGCGTCACCTCCACGGAAGCCCTGCACCGCTACCGCGACGCCTGGGATCACGCCGCCGACCGCACCCCGCATGGTCAGCCGATCATGCTCAGGGCGGAGGATTTTTCGAGGTAGGCCGTACCGCATTTAATGCCGTCATTCCCCGCGAAAGCGGGGAATCCAGTACACCGCGGCTTCTCCGTATTCGTCACTGTCTCTGGAATACTGGATCACCCGCTTTCGCGGGTGATGACATCGGAAGATGGGTCGCTACGGTCGCGCCACGTACTCCGCCCATCCCTTCGCGCGCAGGCTGCATGCCGGGCACTCGCCGCAGCCATAGCCCCAGTCGTGCTGCGCGCCGCGTTCCCCGAGATAGCAGGTGTGCGATTGCGCGCGGATGAGGTCGACGAGACCGTCGCCGCCGAGCTCATGCGCGAGCTGCCAGGTCGCGGCCTTGTCGATCCACATCAGCGGCGTATGCAGCTCGAACGCCCGCGCCATGCCGAGCGAGAGCGCGTTCTGCATCGCGCGGATGGTCTCGTCGCGGCAATCGGGATAGCCCGAGTAATCCGTTTCACACATGCCGCCGACGATATGGGTGATGCCGCGCCGGTAGGCGAGCGCGGCGGCAAAGGTCAGGAACACCAGATTGCGGCCGGGCACGAACGTGTTGGGCAGACCGTCGGCGCCCATCGCGATCTCGACGTCGCGCGTCAACGCCGTCTCTGAGACTGCCGCCAGCGTCGGGATCGAGAGCGTGTGGCTCTCACCCAACTTGTCCGCCCAATCGGGGCGCAAGGACTTCAGGCCATCGACGAGACGCTCGCGGCAGGCGAGCTCGACGGCATGGCGCTGGCCATAGTCGAAGCCGAGCGTCTCCACCCGCGCAAAGCGGCTCAGTGCCCAGGCGAGGCAGGTGGTCGAATCCTGGCCGCCGGAGAACAGCACCAGGGCGGTTTCGGACGAAAATTGTTCGCTCATGGGCGCGATTTAGCATCGTGTGCCGGCGCCGCCAATCGGTGGAAATCGGCTCATTTCACGGCGTTGTGCTGGGAACGCCGGGCCGCTTGCGGCATAAAGCTGACATTGAGGAGAATTGGCCCGCAATGACCCCTTCCCGCGACATTTCACGCCTGATCGAGATCATGGCGACGCTGCGCACGCCCATCACCGGCTGTTCCTGGGACCTCGAGCAGAATTTTGCGACGATTGCGCCCTACACGATCGAGGAGGCCTATGAGGTCGCCGACGCAATCGCGCGCGGCGATTTCGACGACCTCCGCGAGGAGCTCGGCGATCTCCTGCTCCAGGTCGTCTATCACGCGCGCATGGCGGAGGAAGAGAACGCGTTTGTATTCGGCGACGTGGTCGAGGCGATCACGCGGAAGATGATCCGCCGACATCCGCACGTGTTTGCCGACAAGGACGGCAACATCCAGCCCGCCGGCGTCAAGAGCGCGTGGGAGCGCATCAAAGCCGAGGAGAAGGCCGAGCGCGCCGCGCGCCGGCCGCCGCAGGAGACGAACCACAAATCGCTGCTGGCAAGCGTCAAGGCCGGCATGCCTGCGCTGACGCGCGCGATGGCGTTACAGCGCAAGGCCTCCACCGTCGGCTTCGACTGGAACGACCCGCGCGCGGTGCTGAGGAAGATCCGCGAGGAAGCCGACGAGATCGAAGCTGCGCTCGACCGCAACGACAAAGAGGAGCTGACTCAAGAAACCGGCGATCTCCTGTTCGCCGTCGTCAACCTCGCCCGCCACGTCGAGGCCGATCCGGAAACCGCGCTGCGCGCGACCAACGCGAAGTTCGAGCGCCGTTTTGCTTACATCGAGCGTATGCTGGAGGCGCAGGGCCGCACGCTCGCGCAGGCCTCGCTGGCGGAGATGGACGCGCTGTGGAACGCGGCGAAGGCGGAGGAGAAGCCTGCTGACGATAAACGCAAGGAAGTTCGCCGGTAGCTCCACCGTCGTCCTGGCGAAAGCCAGGACCCATACCGCGGAATCTATCGATGAATCGAGGCGGCCAGTACCGCGCTCAAACCACCTCCTGGGGTAATGGGTCCTGGCTTTCGCCAGGACGACCCCGCATTTGGTATTATGCCTACGCGGCGTGATGCGGCACGGCGTCGAAGCGGTTGACCACGATATCCCGCTTGGTTTCGTCCACCCGCACGGTCATGTCGAAGCGGCCGTCGTGCAGCTCTTTCGCCAGCACTTCGGAATTGCGATGCAGCCACGAGATGCCGGCGCCGTCGGCAGCGTCGATGGAGAGATCGAGCGTGGTGCGTTTTGCTGCCAGCCGTTCCTCGATCGCGGTGAGCAGTGCGTCGATCCCCTCGCCTGACACGGCTGAGACCAGCATCGCGGGATGATCCGACGGCCTGCGCGCAGCGATGTTCACGAGCTCCTCGCGTTGCTCGGAATCAAACCGGTCGACTTTATTCCAGACCTCGATGATGCGGCCGGAGTCGTCGGGATTGATACCGAGCTGGCGCAGCACGGCGTCGACGTCGCTCTGCTGCGCCTCGGCGTCCTCGTGCGAAATGTCGCGAACATGCAGGATGACGTCGGCCTCGAGCACCTCCTCCAGCGTGGCGCGGAAGGCCGCCACGAGCTGGGTGGGGAGATTGGAGATGAAGCCGACGGTGTCCGACAGCATCGCCTTGCCACCATGCGGCAGGCTGAGCGCGCGCAAGGTCGGATCAAGGGTTGCGAAAAGCATGTCGGCAGCCTGCACATCGGCGCGGGTCAGGCGGTTGAACAGCGTCGACTTGCCGGCATTGGTGTAGCCGACCAGCGCGACGACGCGGTACGGTACGCGCTGCCGGCCGGCGCGGTGCAAGCGCCGCGTCGCCTGCACCTTCCTCAATTCATTCTCGAGCCGCGAGATCCGCTCGGAAATCAGTCGCCGGTCGGCCTCGATCTGCGTCTCGCCCGGACCGCCCATGAAGCCGAAGCCGCCGCGTTGGCGTTCGAGATGGGTCCAGGAGCGCACCAGGCGCGAGCGCTGATAGTTGAGATGTGCAAGCTCGACCTGGAGCGCGCCCTCCTTCGTCTTGGCGCGGCGGCCGAAGATTTCCAGGATCAGGCCGGTGCGGTCGAGCACCTTGGCGTTCCAGGCCTTCTCGAGATTGCGCTGCTGGATCGGCGAGAGTGCACAATCCATCACCACGAGCTCGACTTCGAGGCTCTTGATCAGCCCGGTGATCTCCTCGACCTTGCCCTTGCCGAGATAGGTCGCGGGGCGAATCTGGCCGATCGGCGCGACCAGGCTATCTGCGATCTCGAGGTCGATGGCGCGTGCAAGGCCCGCGGCCTCTTCGAGCCGCGCCTCGGCATCGCGCAGGACATGGCTTTCCGATTGCGCATCGGCTCCGCCGGCGCGCACACGCATATAGGGGCCGATGACGATCACCCGCCCTGTCTGTCCAGCCTCAGCCGACCGCGGACGGTCAGCGCCCCCGTCGAAATTCCGGGGTTCCAATCAGATCACTCTCAAGCCGGCTGATCCTCGCCGCCTTCGAACAGCTGGATCGGAGCGCCGGGCATGATGGTCGAGATCGCATGCTTGTAGACGAGCTGCGAGTGACCGTCGCGCCGGAGCAGCAAACAGAAATTGTCGAACCAGGTCACAATTCCCTGCAGCTTTACTCCGTTGACCAGAAAGATCGTCAGTGGCGTCTTGGTTTTGCGAACGTGATTAAGGAAGGTGTCTTGTAGGTTTTGTGCGCGGTCTGCCGCCATTGTTGTTATCTCGCTTTGAGTTTCTTGTTGTTTGGATCGTCCGACCGGTTGCTGCCCTCTTTTAAAGAGTATCGGTTTGAGATGCGGGGGCCTCGCCCGGTTGCCGACCCTCATGAGATCCCCCTCCGGAGGGTCGGCGGAACGATTAGAAGACAGGTACGCTTATTAGGCAAGCCGCTTCACGCGGCAGCCCGCATCCAAATCCTCCGAAAAACTACGGAAATCGATGATTTTCCTCTGATATTATGAACGTATGGCCGATCGGACGCGGCTCAACCGACGCCAAGTGCCTTCAACTTCCGGTGTAGTGCCGATCGCTCCATGCCGACAAATTCGGCAGTCCGCGAAATATTGCCGGAAAAGCGGCTGATCTGGGCGATCAGATAGTCTCGCTCGAACACCTCGCGTGCCTCGCGCAGCGGCAACCCCATGATGTGCTCGCCATTGTTGCTGGTTGGCATCGCCGGCACCATCGAGCCGACGTCCTGCGGCAGCATGTCGGCCGTGATGATCACCTCCGGCCCACCGGCAGCGAGAATCATGACTCTCTCAACGTTGTTGCGGAGCTGACGGACGTTGCCGGGCCAGACGTGGGACTGGAGCACCGCCATCGCGTCCTGGCCGATCTGGCGCTTGGGCAGGCCCGTGGCCGCGGAGATCTGGTCCATGAAATAGTCGATCAATTCTGGAATGTCCTCGCGCCGTTCGGAGAGCGCGGGCACCCGGATCGGGACCACCGAGAGGCGGTGATAAAGATCCTCGCGGAACGTGCCCGCTGCGATCTCCTCCTCGAGGTTGCGGGCGGTCGAGGAGATGATGCGCACGTCGACCTGTACCTTGCCGGTGCCGCCGACGCGCTGGAACGACTGCTCGACCAGCACGCGCAAGATCTTGTTCTGGGTCTCGCGCGGCATGTCGGCGATCTCGTCGATGAACAGCGTGCCGCCATGAGCTTCTTCGAGCGCGCCCGACTTGCGCGGCTGCTCGCCGTTGGACTGCTCGACGCCGAACAGTTCGTGCTCCATGCGTTCCGGCGTGATCGCCGCCGCATTGATCACGACGAAGGGCCCGTCGGCGCGGCCAGAGGCCGCATGCAGCGTACGTGCGGTCAGTTCCTTGCCGGCGCCCGCGGGGCCGACGATGAGGATGCGGCTGTTGGCCTTGGCCGCGCGCTCGATGGTCTGGCGGAGCTGGTTCATGCTGGGCGAGCGGCCGACGAGCTGGCTCGCGGTCGGGGCGAGCTGCTTGAGCTCTCTCACCTCGCGCTTCAGGCGCGAGTTTTCCAATGCACGCGTCGCCACCAGGATCAGGCGGTCGGCCTTGAACGGCTTCTCGATGAAGTCGTAGGCGCCGCGCTTGATCGCGGCGACCGCGGTCTCGATGTTGCCGTGGCCGGAGATCATGACGACCGGCAGGTCGGCATTGTCTTTCTTGACCTGCTCGAGCAGCTGCAGGCCGTCGAGCTTGGAGCCTTGCAGCCAGATGTCGAGGAACACCAGATGCGGCCTGCGATTGGCGATCTCCGCAAGTGCAGAGTCGCTGTCCCGCGCGGTCCTGGTGACGAACCCCTCGTCTTCCAAAATGCCCGCGACGAGATCCCGAATATCGGCCTCATCATCGACAATCAGAATTTCATTTGCCATGGGTTGCGCCCGCTCTGTCAGTTGCCCGTTGAGGCTTTGATTCTTGTTGCATCATTGGTCGTTTCTGCCGGCTCTTTGGTTTCGTCGGCCGGCGCCTTTGTGTCCGGTTCTTTGGCAGTTTCCCGGGCCTTCTGCGCCGCGTCCTTCACCTCGATGGTGTTGGCATGGCCCGAGATCGCAAAACGCATCCGCATCCAGGCACCGCGCTGGCCTGCCCGGAAGTCGGAGGCATCCTTCAACTCGATGCGCCCGCCATGGTCCTCCAGGACGCGGCCGACGATCGCAAGCCCGAGGCCCGTGCCCTTGGCCCGAGTTGTCACATACGGCTCAAGGAGTCGCGAGCGCGCAACCTTGGGCAGGCCGATTCCGTTGTCGACGACGTCGATCAGCACGTCCTGGGCTTCGCGCGAGACCACGACATCGATGCGGCCCTTTCCACCATCTTTGCCGATCTCCTCCGGAGGAACCTGCTCGATCGCTTCCGTCGCATTCTTGACGATGTTGGTGACGGCCTGCGAGATCAGCCGGCGGTCGAACTGCGCGCGCAGCGGGTCTTGCTTGAAAGTGGTCTCGATGTCGAGCTCGGGATGCGCGACCTTCATCAAAAACACTGCCTGCCGCACGGTGTCGACGACGTCCTCGCCTTCCATCACGGGTTTTGGCATGCGCGCAAAGCGCGAGAACTCGTCGACCATGCGTCTGATGTCGTCGACCTGGCGCACGATCGTGTCGGTGCACTGGTCGAAGATCGACTTGTCCTTCTCCTCGGTGATGGTCTTGCCGAATTTGCGGCGGATACGCTCGGCGGAGAGCTGAATCGGCGTCAGCGGGTTCTTGATCTCGTGGGCGATGCGGCGCGCCACGTCGCCCCAGGCCGAGGTGCGCTGCGCCGAGACGAGCTCGGTGATGTCGTCGAGCGTGATGATGTAGCTGTCGCGCGGCTGGCTGGTCTTTTCGGCGCTGACGCGGACCGACAGGTTGCGCTCCTGCCCGTCGCGCATGATGGTAATCTGGCCCTGTACCAGCCGCTGGGTGCCCTCCCGCGCGGTTTTCATCATATCGTCGAGCTCGGGCAGCACTTCGGACAAGGGGTGGCCGAGCGTCTCGGATTCGGCGTGGCCGATCAGCTTCTCCGCGGAACGGTTCAGGATGCCGACACTGCCCGAGGCGTCGGCGCCGATGATGCCGGCGGAGGCCGAGGACAGCACGGCCTCGATGAAGCGGCGGCGGCTGTCGATCAGGTCGCTGGCGCTGACGAGTTCGTCGCGCTGGCTGCGCAGCTCCTGGGTCATCTTGTTGAAGGTCTCGCCGAGCTGGGCAAGATCGCCTTCCGATTTGTGCACGGGGACCTGGACGTGGAGGTCGCCGGTCGAAACCGTATGGGCCGCGTTCATCAGCCGCCTGATAGGCGCCACCAGCCAGTTGGCGAAATTCAATCCGATCAGCACCGAGGCCATCAGGATGGTCAGCGCGATCACCGCGAACATCAGCGCGAACGCGACCTGGATGCCAAGTCTGCGCGATTCAATCTGGGCATACTCGGCGACGCCCAGCTGTGTCTGCTTCACCTGTGCCACGACGCGAGGGTCAAGCTGACGGGCGACATAGAGGAAGGTGTCGTTGAAGGCGCGAAGCCGGATCACGGCCGCCACGTAGTTGTTCTCCGGCAGGACGGCGATTTCCGGCTCGCTCTCGCCGACATTGCTGAGGAACTCCGGAGCTGGGGGCGAATAGGCGAGCCGGATGCCGGTGTCCGCCGATTCCAGGATGTTGGTATCCTTGTCGATGATCATCGCGCCCGGCAGATTCCGGGAGCTTGCACTCGCCGTCAGCAGCTCGCGAAACGACCGCCGGTCCTGGTCATAGAGCGGACGGGCATGTGCGATGTCGTTGGCCATTCCCAAAATGTCGCCGCGAATGAGCTGGGCATGATCCTGCATATAGGCGAGCGCGATCGTCAGTGAGTTCTGGATCACCTCCTTGGTCGGCCCGGAGAACAGCCGGTCGAGGCCGCGCTCGATGGTGACGTTGGCGACGATCGCGACCAGCACCGCCGGCAGCACCGCGATCACCGAAAACAGCCCCACGATCTGGAAATGCAGCCGAGCCGCCGCCCGCCCCCGCCGGCGCGCCTGGATCATCTGCCAGATCTCGTGGACGATGATACCAACCAAGAGCAGGATGGTGCCGGCGTTGATCATCAGGAACGACCTGACGACGTCAGGCGTCGGCTCGATACGGGTCAGCCCGGTCAGGACGACGAAGGTCAGGAAAGCCGAAAGCAGTGCCAGGAAGACGGCAAACGGTGCCAGCCAGCGGCGCGGCGACCAGCGCCGGGCTTCTGTAGCTGGAGACGTATCAAAGGCAGCGCCCGAGTTATCTTCGCTGGTCATTCCGGCAATGGTGATGCTGAAAACGGGATCCGTGGGTCACGGATACTGATGCATTCATATCACATTGTTGCCGAATTGCGACAATTCCGCGGCGCATGCACCGCGGCGGACAGGCGCATCCACAGGCGCTTGGGCAGTCACTCCGGGGCGACCTGTAGGGCCGGACCCGGAATCTCGAGATTCCGGGTTCGCCGCTTCGAGGCGGCCCCGGAATGACGGCGGTGGGGACTACCCCCCGCTCCGGTACACCTGAATATCCAGGTCCCGAATCTTCTTGCGCAGTGTGTTGCGGTTGAGGCCGAGCAAGTCGGCGGCACGGATCTGGTTGCCGCGGGTGGCGGCGAGCGCGGCGGTGAGCAGCGGGACCTCGATCTCCTTGAGGATGCGGTGATAGAGGCCGGGCGGCGGCATGCCGTTGGGGAAGCCCTGGAAGTGCGTGGACAGATACGCCTCCACGGCCCCGCCGAGATTGTCGACGCCCTGCTGGACCGCAGCACCCGGGCTGACCGAGGGCGGCGCAAGCTCACCATCGATGACGGACGACGTGATGACGTCCTGCGGATAGAGAGCGGCAAGGCGCCGTGCGAGGTTTTCAAGTTCGCGTACGTTGCCGGGCCAACGATGCTGCTTCAGCCGTTCGAGAGCCAGCGCGTCGAGCTTCTTCGGCGGCAGGCCGTCCTTTTCGGCGAGTGCGAAGAAGTGACGCACGAGATCCGGCAGGTCCTCGATGCGTTCGCGCAAAGGGGGCAGCCGCAGCGGCACGACGTTGAGGCGGAAGAACAGGTCCTCGCGGAACAGCCCCTGCTGGATCAGGACACGCAGATCCTTGTTGGAGGCGGCAACGATCCGCACGTCGGTCTTGATCGGAGTCCGGCCGCCGACGGTGGTGTATTCACCCTGCTGGAGCACGCGCAACAGGCGCGTCTGTGCTTCCATCGGCATGTCGCCGATCTCATCGAGGAACAGCGTGCCGCCCTCGGCCTGCTCGAAGCGGCCTGAGGCGCGGGTGTTGGCGCCGGTGAACGCGCCGCGCTCATGGCCGAACAGTTCGGACTCAATGAGGTCGCGCGGGATCGCTGCCATGTTGACCGCGACGAACGGACCGTTGCGACGCTTGCCGTAGTCGTGCAGCGCGCGAGCCACCAGCTCCTTGCCGGTGCCGGACTCGCCCGTGATCATCACGGTCAGATCAGTCTGCATCAGCCGTGCCAGGACGCGGTAGATCTCCTGCATCGCCGGCGAGCGGCCGACCAGCGGGATCGCTTCCATCTCCGCGTCTTCGTCCGGGCTCGAGGTCCGCTCCTTCGGCTCAGCCAGGGCTCGCCCGACGATCGCGATCAGCTCCTTCAGGTCGAAGGGCTTTGGCAGATATTCGTAAGCCCCGCGCTCGGAGGCCCGGATCGCGGTCATGAACGTGTTCTGCGCGCTCATCACGATGACCGGCAGGTTCGGCCGCATCTTCTTGATGCGCGGCAACAGGTCGAAGGCGTTTTCATCCGGCATCACCACGTCGGTGATGACGAGATCGCCCTCGCCCTGGCTGACCCAGCGCCACAGCGTGGCGGCGTTGCCGGTCAGCCTGACTTCGTACCCTGCCCGGGACAGGGCCTGATTAAGAACCGTGCGGATGGCGGTATCGTCATCAGCAACGAGAATGCTACCTGCGGGCATATTCAATCCTCATTTTGCCCCCTGTGACGCAGGCGACGGCTTCCCGGCAGAGTCGGCGCGACTGCTTTGATCGGCGTGTTTGATGGAGGTCGAGTACATCGGCATCAGCACGCGGAAGGTGGTCTTGCGCGGCTGAGACTCGCATTCGATGATGCCACCGTGATCCCCAACGATTTTTGCGACCAGCGCCAAGCCAAGACCGCTGCCGGTCTGCTTAGTGGTCACGAAGGGATCGAACAGGTTGGGCAGAAGATCGTCCGGCACGCCCGGTCCGTTGTCCTTGACGCAGAATTCGAGCGGCAGTGATACCCGGGATTTTTGACCGGGCACTGACAGGCGCACGCCGGGGCGGAAGGCCGTGGTGAGCTGAATCTCGGCGTCGGGCACGTCGATCAGGGCTTCTGCGGCGTTCTTCACCAGATTGAGGAACACCTGGATGAGCTGGTCCTGGTTCGCGAGCACCGGTGGCAGAGAAGGATCGTAATCCTCGATGAAGCGGATGTTGCGGGCAAAACCGGATTGCGCGAGGCGCTTCACGTGGTCGAGCACGGAATGGATGTTGACCGGACCGCGCACGACGGGCCGTTCGTCGCCGAACACCTCCATGCGGTCGACCAGCGTGACGATACGGTCGGCCTCGTCGCAGATCAGCCGCGTCAGCATGCGATCCTCCGAGGAGGCTTGCTGCTCGAGGAGCTGGGCGGCACCGCGGATGCCGGAGAGCGGGTTCTTGATCTCATGCGCGAGCATCGCGGCGAGCGCAATCACCGAGCGCGCCGCGCTGCGATGTGTCAGCTGGCGGTCCATCTTGTCGGCAATGGTGCGCTCCTGGAGCATCACCACGATGTAGCCGGGCCGCTCGGTGAGCGGAGCGACATGCAGATCGACCTGGCGGTCGCCGCCCATGCGCGGAGTGCCGAGATCGACCTTGTATTCATTGATCGGTGAGTTCGACGAACGTACCTGGTCGATCAATGCCAGGAGCGGGCTGCCGAACGGCACCAGCTCCTTTAGCGACTGGCGCTTGAGGAACTGGGTCGAGATCTCGAAGAACGCCTCCGTCGCGATATTGGCGTCGATGATCTTGCCGTCCGGCCCGATCAGCAGCACTGGATTGGGCAGTGCGTCGAGGATTGCGTCGCCGTTTGACGGAAGCGGCCGACGATGTTCAGCGGCTGAGCTCATGCAGCAGCGCTCCATGCGAAGTCGTCGAAGGCGTCTTGCAGTGAACGGTGAACGGCACGTGGATCCTCGGATGTGAGGATGCTCTGGCGCCAAGCCTTCAGCTTCTCGGTCGGCGCGCGGCTGAGATGGGCCGCAACGTCCAACGCCCAGCCGAGATGCTTGCGCGCATGCCTGAGGCCGATGCGTAAGCCATAGAGATCGCAGATGCCCTCAT